>JAUXFI010000163.1 GCA_030620125.1 Anaerolineae bacterium | reverse complement strand
CCTCTGAGAGGTCTCCGTCGAGCGCGGCAGAAAAAATGGCCCAGAACTCTGGCAGGGTACCGGACAGGGTGGCCATGTCCACGCCTATAACCTCGGGATTGATGTGAAAGTGAGTGATCCCATCGGCGTCAAAGATGGCGGTGTAACCGGTCTTGCCAACGGGCTGGATGGCCAGGATGACCAGGTCAGAGTTGGCCTCCAGAGCGGCTGCGTCGGATAGGTCTATCTCGGGGTGAAGGCGCAGGTAGGATTGTACCTGTTGAGCCGTGGCGAAAGCATCGTTGCGGATACTCGTTTTCGCCAACTCCTCCAGAGTGGCCCGATTGCTGCTAGTAACCATATTCTGTATCTGGGCCGTAGCCCCAAGAACGCCAATCATAGTAGGGACTACCGCCACCAACACGAGAATCAGGATCAGGCGGATTCGAATGCTCATACCACTTCCTCCCGTGGGGTCGGCGTCTCCAGGCCATCGGCGGTGGGGCTTTCGAGAACCATCCCGTCACCCGCGTCTTCCGTTGCCAGGCGGATCACGATCTCGTCCAGATCCAACGCCTGGTAAATCTCGTCCGTCGCGGTCTTGAGCACACTCTCCACGTCCAACGTCTCGCGCATACGGGCAGTGACCCTGCCAGTCAACCGCTCGCGCGCAGCGCGGCGTTGTGTCTCCTGGAACAACTGGGCACTTTCCAATGCCTGCCCCAACTGGTCAGTCAGTGTCTTCAACAGTGTCGTCTCCTCGGCTGTCCACGACTCACCTGCCTCGTCCTTGCAAAAGCTCAGCGCACCTACCACCTGGTCGCGCACTCTGAGCGGTATGGCCAGCGTTGGCTCTCCCGCACCATCTGTTTGCACGCTTTGACCTGTCTGCACAGCCTGCTGCATCTCGGGTTGCCAGTCGCCCTCGGATTGAGCGACGGATTGGCGAGCGTAGCGATAGCCCCAATCGGTGCGGGTGCTCAACTGTTCGATCCAGGCCCGGCGGCTGAGTTCACCGTAGGCGCTCCGCGCCATGTCCAGGCTCGCCTGGGCTTCGGTGAACAGCCGCGCGTTGTCCAACGCCACCGCTACCTGATCGGCCATCATCTGCAACAGGATGATGGTATCCTCGTCAAATGCACCGCTCCGGTCACTCTGCACGGTGAGCGCGCCGATGACCCGGCCACGCGAGCGCAGTGGGAGAGCGGCCTCCGAGCGGGTCTCCGGCAGTTCGGCTGTGGTCAGGCGCACGGCGTC
Organism: Anaerolineae bacterium; assembly: GCA_030620125.1. The sequence goes on along the minus strand of JAUXFI010000163.1, from coordinate 3,617 downwards.
CTCCCCGGCCTCCAGCGCCACCCGCGCCTGGGCATGAGCGATGCTCCAGCCAATCATCCCCGTGCCCACTTCAACCCGGTAGCCGCGGGACAGCATGGCCCGCCCGGCCTCACCGGAACCAGCTCGCAGTACCGCCCATTCGCCCGCTTCGTCTACCAGGAACAAGCCCACATAGTACAGGTCAAATCGCCTACGGGCCAACTCGACCGCCTGCTGGATCAGTTGGCCTGGATCCAGTACCGACGTGGCCGCGCGGCCTACCTCGGCTGAGGTCTCCAGGTAGCGCGAACGACGCTCCAGGTCAGCGGTGCGTTCGGCCACACGCTGCTCCAGGCTGCCGACGAGTCCGCAAAGTTGGTCAGTCATGCTGTTGAAAGCATCCGTCAGGTCACCGATCTCGTCCCTGGAAGTGACGGGGACGTGAGTCTCCAACTCTCCCTGCCTGACCCTTTCTGCCCCGACGGTCAGGGCATGAATGGGCGCGATGAGCCAGCGAGTCAGGAACAGCAGGACTGTCGTTGCAATGGCCAGGGTGACGGCCAGCAGCAACGCGATATATACACCCAACTGGTTGACCGCGCCTCCCAGCTCGCTCTCAGCGCCACTGCTGACGACATACCAGTTCCAGGGTTCAAAGTACTCGAAAGCCGCCCCGCGACTCTCTCCCTGCCAGACATAGCTCGTATGGCCTCTCTCCATGCTGGCGATTTCCTGAAACCATACCTCCGCGCTCACGTCACTACCTACGAGGTCGGCATCGGGGTGTGCGCGGACAATGCCCTGAGAGTCGACGGCGAGTACGTATCCTGTATCTCCAAAGCGGATCTCTAGCATGGACGTAGCAGCGTCGCTCTGTGCGCTTGCTACGTTAGCCGGCACATTCTCCAGGCCATACTCACGTAGCACGGCTTCGTTCTCTGCACAGATCTCCACTGCCTGCGTCAGCCTGGTCCCCAGCACATCCTGCACCACCGATTGGAGCGCGCTCTGAGACAACTGGAGAGAGACGTGTCCCACCAGCAACGCCGGCAACACGATCAGTGGCAAGGCAATGAGCAAAATCTTGGGATAGATCTTCATCCTGGTTCCTCGCTACTCGGACATCTGATACTCAGGGTAGACGGTCATCTCCTGGAAAACCCCATCGGCATCTTGCAGTACCTCGAAGGGAATCTTGATGCCCAGTTGATCGGCCCGGGCCAGATTGATCAGGATACGGTTGGCCACCGGGTCAATGATTGGCATCTTTGCCGGTGACTCTCCATTCAAGATGCGTCCCCCCAGCAGGCCGGCGTGGAAGCCCTGGCGGTTCATGTCCACCACCACTCCACACAGATACCCCTCTTCGACCAGGACGTCCAGGAAGCCAATGCTGGGACGGGAGCTGTTTTGCAGAAACCAACGCACGACCTGGTCTTGAGGCACGTGATCGCCGTTTGCATCTTCGATGGTCCACGGCAAGAACAACACGCTAGCATCCACCTGGTCCTGGTATTCTACGATGGTGCTCTTTAGCGTCTCGAACTCGTTGGTGTAGACCTGTTCCACGACCTGTAGGGCAGCTTTCTCCAGCTCCTCCGCTCCGCCCGCGCCGGACATCAACAGATTGCCCACTGCGCTGTCGTCCGAGATGAACAATGCCGTCTGTGCCTCAGGGAGGATCTTGTGGAGCAACTCGAAGCCGGCGGTGAAGGAGATACGCTCCAGCACCCCGGTGACGTTGTGCCCCGGGCGCTCCAGCGAGTCGGCCAGCGGCCCCTTGCTCGCATCAGCCAGCCAGCCGTACTCGGCATCGGTGGGGAAGCCGTTGACGCCGGCGAAGACTACCGGCAGCTCACTATCCAGCAATTTGCCTCCTACGTGCTGCAAGGCATTGTCGTCCACCAGGATGAGCAGATCGGGGTCGACATCCTCTATCTGACTCAGCATCTCGACCGCAACGGCTTCCATCTGCTCCTGGGTCTTGTTGACAGTCTTGGTGTTCATGTACAGGTGGATGATTTCGAGGTTCTCCCCCTCGACGTAGCCCATGGTAGCCAAACCCTCGACAACGCCCTCATCCTCGCCGGACGTGGCCCAAAAGTCCAGCTCATAACTAAAGATCAACACTACTTTTCTGGGAGCCGGTACGGTCGCAGTCGGTTCAACGGTAGGGGCGGCGGTAGGGCTCGGCGTCGGCAAAGTACATCCGGCTACGCTCAAGCCAGTGCACACAACTATGACAAAAACAAGAGTCAGTCCGCTTGCATAACGTCTCATTTCAAGCATCGTCCGCATCCTCGCATCTTTCTCGCAGGTTATCCCTTTGATACCCCACTCGCCATCCGTACCTCGACTTTGTGTATGCCCAGCGTCTCTCCGATCTCGCGAATGGCCGTCTGCAACACCGTGTCCACGTCCAGCGTCTCACGCACACGGGACGTGATCTCACCGGTCAACCGCTCGCGGGTAGCGCGGCGCTGGGTGTCCTGGTGGAGCCGGGCGCTTTCCAGCGCCAGGCCCAATTGCTCGGTCAGCGTTTCCAGTAGCGTGACCTCTTCCGCCGTCCACTTGCCCGCGTCTGCCGGTTTGTGCGCGTCGAGAACGCCGATCACCTGATCGCGTACCTTGATGGGAGTAGCGAGCACTACTGATAGCCTGTCCTCGTCCAGAACTGTCTTCCCTTGCCGCATCGCCAATTTCATTGCCTCGCGCCACTGACCACCGGCCGGCAGGATCCCCTGTGGGTCGTAGCGTTGCCCCAGGCCAGACCGGGTGCGAAGCAGTTCTCTCCACGCCTCGCGGCTCAACTCACCGTAAGCGCGTCGTTCCGCCTCCAGGCTCTCCTGCGTCTGCTGGAACAGGCGCGTGTTGCTGATGACCAGCGCCACCTGGTCGGCCAGGATCTGCAGCGTCGCTATATCTTCCTCGGAGAAGGCGGCTTCCTTGGTAGACTGCACATCCAACGCGCCAATGATCTCTCCACGTACACGCAACGGCAACGCCATCTCGGAGCGCGTGTCGGGCATATCCGGGTTGTCGAAATAGACCGCGTCCAGGCCCACATCCAAGGTGATGCGAGGCTCGCCTCGACCGGTGACATAGCCGACGATCCCCACCTCGCCTACCTTCAACCGGTGTCCTCGCGCCAGCATCCGCCGCCCACCTTCCGACGAAGCGGCGCGTAGCACTGCGTACTCCTCCGCCTCGTCCAGCAAAAAGATACCGGTGTGGTAAAAGCCAAAGCGGTCCGAGATGAGATGCACCGTCTCCTCCAACAACTGCTCCACGTTTCGGATCGCCGCCGCGTCCCGCGCCACCTGTGCCGCCACCTCCAAATGCATACTTCGCCGCGCCAGGTCCGCCGTCCGCTCCGCCACCTGATCTTTTAATCCGACCCTATGTGCTTCCAATTCCTGGGACAACTCGCGACTCTGGGCCAGGGCCATTTTGAAGCGAGGGAGCACGTGATTGAGGCAAACCACCAGAAAGGCACACAGCATCACCAACTCAAAGGTGATACCTGCCCACAAGGCCGGGTCGGTGGAGCTGATCTCCTCATAGCCAGTGATACGGCCGGTGCAAAAGCCCCAACCAAAGCCTACCATCGTCAGGAAGGCGAAACCCAGAGCAAATAT
>JAUXFI010000042.1 GCA_030620125.1 Anaerolineae bacterium | reverse complement strand
GCCTCGTCATAGGTCAGTCGCGGAAAAGGTTTGAACAGGACTTCCTTGTCGCTGATCTCTTCGACGATGCGGGTGTACATCTCCTCGGTCAAGTTCAGGATGTCCTCCCGTTCGACGAAACTCATCTCCAGGTCCAGTTGGGTGAACTCTGGCTGGCGGTTGCCGCGCAGATCCTCGTCCCGGAAGCAGCGGGCGATTTGAAAGTATCGCTCGTACCCGGCGACCATCAGTAGCTGTTTGAGTTGTTGGGGTGACTGAGGGAGAGCGTAGAACTTGCCAGGGTGCACCCGGCTGGGAACGAGATAGTCTCGCGCTCCCTCTGGCGTTGTTTTGAAGAGAATGGGCGTCTCAATCTCGATAAAGTCCTGGGCGTCAAGGAAATCACGAATGTATTTGATCACCCGGTGGCGCAGGATGATGTTGCGCTGCATACGTTGCCGCCGCAGGTCCAGGTAGCGGTACTTGAGCCGCAGCAGCTCGTCTACGGGACTGTCGTCGTAGATGTAGAAGGGAGGCGTCTTGGCCGTGTTCAGGATCCTGACCTCGTGGGCCACGACCTCGATCTCTCCTGTGGGTATGTCGGGATTGGCCAGCCCCTCTGGGCGGGCCCGGACAGCGCCACTGACCTGAAGCACGTACTCGCTGCGGGCCTGCTGCATCGCTGCGTGCGCCTCCGGCGCTGTGTCCGGGTTGGTCACGACCTGCACGATCCCCCAACGATCGCGCAGGTCCACAAAGACGAGGCCTCCGTGGTCGCGCCGGCGGTTCACCCAACCTGCCAGCGTCACTTCTTGTCCGGCGTGCGTGGCACGTAACTCACCGCAATTGTGTGTTTTTTGCATGATCGGCTCCTTGCATAGAATCTTACTCGTCTGAATAAAAGACAAGCCGCCCGTTATGGGGCGGCTTGCGTTTGCAAAATCAGGAACCAGACGACTCACATCGTCGGCCGCCCGTGGGGGCCGCAAGTCTGGTTATCATTATCCACAATCAGCCGGACGATGTACGTCACCATCTCACCTCAAGGTGGAGTATAGCACACTCCGAGCAAGTGTCAAGTATCCGCTGGTCGCGCTTTGCGGAGACTGCTCCAGCCAACGAGCGGATTCCAATAAATATCTCACGTTTCCCTAACGCAATATATACCAGAGTGTGATATAATATGCCTTCGATGATCAGAGTCATTCAGAAGACACTGTTAAACCCGACAAGTGCCGCCGCCGCAGACACGCATTGATGGGAAAGACTCTGACGTGCCGAGTTACACGCACTGACGAGGCAGCAGCTTGATGTTCAACTGCCGAACATGTCCTAAACACATACGTGAGCGCTGTATCCAGCAGAGCCACTCTTCTCCCAGCATCAAGATGATGATGCGTCATGCCTTCGATGCCAGGAGAGATACTCAGCAGATGTGGGGGCTGTTGCAGTTGAACTGCCTGCGTCTCCCTCAGGGCAAGCGGAAAGCAGGAGCGACCCGCGCGTCCTCCTCAATGACACCCTCGAAGGGCAAACCCAAATTTGAAGAGAACAAAGAGATCAAAGGAGTTGCTCCATCTTCCTCCCCGCTGGACAGACCCACCAAAAGACCGGAGACTGCCTGGCGAGCAGAGGCCAACGGGACAGCGCCACGTACTATCCTCTCCCGTTACTGCCTCGCGCTGCAAGGGAGCCAACGCCGGATCGCCCTGCCAACACACGGTGACATCGTGCTGGGCCGTTTCGACCCGGCGACCAGTACGACCCCCGACGTAGACCTGAGCTATGCTGGAAGGAAAAGCGAAGCCATCTCCCGCCGCCACGCGCGCATCGTCGGTCACGACGGGCATCACGAAATCGAGGACTTGGGCAGTACCAACGGCACCATGGTCAACGGGGAAAGGCTCGAGATCGGTCAAAAGGTACGGCTTCGGCCAGGCGACCAGATCACGCTGGTATACTATGAATTCGTCTATGGCCCTATGCCAGAAATGCACAAGTCACCACATGCCCTGCCGCCTCCGGCTTATCTGCAGGTCACATACACCGGGCATTGGTTCCGTCTACCCACGTGGGGCGAAGTGATCATCGGTCGGGGCGATCCCGCGGTAGAACTCGTCCCCGATATTGACCTGAGCCAAGAGGGCGTCGTTGCCCAGGTCGTCGCCCGCCGTCAGGCCAAGATCGTCGCTCGCGGTGGTCGCCACTACGTGGAAGACTTGGGTAGCACGAATGGCACCAAGCTCAACGGTATGCGGCTCAGTGTCGGCGAACGCGGTCTGCTCGACGTGGGCGATCATCTCTGGCTAGGAGGATGCGTCCTGGCCTATGACATGGGACTCTGGCTCGACAACATAGACTCGGTAGATCCAACTCTCGAGGTGTGAGGCACGCCTACACGCCGGGAGAGCTGCACCTGGGGGCGCCGACTCCTCAGATTTGCATCTACTGAGACTTTGACTGAGAGCCCTCTATGGCGCAAGATACGAGAGCGAGGCAAGTGATGCCCAGAAGGAAAAAGGAAAACGGAGACAAAATGCCAAACAGACTCATCGCCTGGGAGAAGGATGGCAAGGAGATGATCCACATCCCGGGTGGAGAGTTTCTGATGGGGAGCGACGAGAGCTGGGACAACGAGAGCCCCACGCACGTGGTCCGTGTGGATGCCTTCTACATAGACCGGTATCCTGTGACCAATGAGGAATACAAGCGCTTCATAGATGCCACTGGACACCCAGTGCCCTGCTATGACGTGGAATGGGCTGAGCCACACGGTTACAACTGGGACCCAGAGGAGCGAACGCCGCCGAAGGGCAAAGAGAAGCACCCAGTAGTGCTCGTCAGATGGCAAGATGCACGGGAATACGCCTCCTGGGCTGGCAAGCGGTTGCCCACTGAGGCGGAATGGGAGCGAGCATCACGCGGTACCGATGGGCACCGCTGGCCGTGGGGGGGCGAGTTTCTCAAGGGCCGCTGCAACACCAGAGAAAGCAATATTAACGCTACAACCCCAGTAGATCGGTACTCTCCAGATGGCGACAGCCCAGAGGGGGTTGGGGACACGGTGGGCAATGTGTGGGAATGGACCAGCAGCTTGTTCCGCCCCTACCCCTACGACGCCAATGACGGACGAGAGAGCTGGGAAGCTGACGGCTGGCGCGTCCTGCGCGGCGGCTCATGGCGGAACGATCTGGACCGGGCACGTTGCACCGCTCGCCTCGATGGGGATTTTGTATTCTTCAGCAACGTCGGCTTTCGCTGCGCTGTGTCGGTCGAGGAAAACGAACCACAGCCGGGCGAGTAACAACAGCACTGGCATCAACCAACACTACGAACGCTGCTCCAGCCAACGGTAGGCCAGATACCCCGAGATGGCGCCAAAGAGCAGGTTCTGTGCTGGCCAGACACAGCACCACGTTCCCAAAGTGACAAAGGTCAACGTCAGGCCAATGATCCAATCCAACAGCCAATAGCCGATCAGCAGCAGGATACCCATCGCCGGCCGGCCAGCATAGATCCAGCCGATGCCGAGGAAGCCAAAGAACCCACCAACGACCTCGATCAACAACGCCATAAAGGGATCTCGTTCGTGTGTCACAGCCTCACCTCCTTTTCCAGCCATTCCCCGATCAACCAATAGTGAAAGCTACGTCCCTGGTAGACCTGGTACGCTGCATATAGCCCATAGCCAAGCCAGGCAAAGGGCGCGCCGACCAGCAGCAACACCATCAACAGCGTGAGCAGCAGCGCCAATGGCATGATCAGCAATCCAACGAGCACCACCGAGAGCACACCGCTGATCGTCCACGCCGTCGCCACCCAGACAGCCAGTACCGCCGCGAGAACGGCGTAGATCAGCACGCCGGCCACCTGGTAGGCGAAGGATTGCAGCGCGTGAAAGGCAACGAAACGCGATTTCTCCCGGTATCCAAAATACATCACCAAGGGCACGGCCAGCCCGACCGGCGCTCCGACGCCACCCGATAGCCCCAGTATCAGGGTCAGCAGGACACTCGCGTGTGCCAGCGCAGCCGCCGTCCACTCGTCCGTGGGCTTCATCACCGTCCCCTCCGGTACAACATTATCTTGCCCCTCTAACTCATCCTTCACCTTGTTCATACTCCAGACTCCTGCATCCTTACTCTTGTGCTTTCTGCTCCCTACCCCACAATACGCACCTCACGTCCCAGGGTTGCACACTGACATCACTGTGCTATAATGTGCACGCTATGATCACCAAGCGACAACTGGGCATCATCGTCATCACGCTCGACCTGCTCGCCGGTCTTGGCGTCATAGCAGTGGACTTTGTCGGCGCCGGCAGGTGGGGCGGATTTGGCCCCTTGCAGCGCATTGGAATTGGCCTCGCCGTTGCAGCCATCGCCGTAGGCTTGATCCTGGTTCGCCTGGGCAATCGTCCGGCCTAACCGACCAGCCAACTAACCACCATGCCTCTATCCCGCACTCTCAGGGCACTCGGCACAATCCTGGCCGTCCTCGCCATTCTTGTCTACGTCGGCTACCTGGTCGTGTACGTCGCCTACGCGGTAGACCTCTTCCGCTGGCCCTTCGACTACGACCAGGGAGAGGGTTTCGAGCTATACGACGCCATCCTGTACAGCCAGGGGGAGTGGCCTTACCGTGACAACACTGTCTATCCATTCTATGCTTCCAACTACCCACCGCTCTTCCACCTGCTCATCGTCCCGCTGCTACCAATCTTTGGGCCTCGACTGGTCGCCGGGAGACTGGTCTCCTTCACCGCCACGCTCATCACCGGCGGGGTTATCTTTGCGGTCGTGCGGCGCAGACTGACTTGCCCTGAGCCTGCCGAAGGGCAAGTCCGCAAGGGCAGCTGGTTCATCCCCCTCATCTCGGGGCTGGCCTTCCTCGCTTCCAACTACGTCTACCAGGTCGGGCCGCTGTGCCGGATGCACATGACGATGGTGATGTTCGAAACGCTGGCTATAGCTTTCATCGCCGAGTTTGAACACCCTCAGCACGGCAGGCGCAACTTTATCCTGGGGCTGCTGATGCTACTCTGCGCGGGATATACGAAGCAAATGGCCGTGTTCACCGTCATCGCCGCCCTCTCCTATGTCTTCCTGCGCGATGTCAAGAAGGCCATCATCGCTGGCGTGGCGCTGGCCGCCGTCGCCGGCGTGATCTTTTGGCTGCTGAACGTCGCGACCGATGGACAGTGGTGGATCAATACCATCCAGGCCAACGTCAACGAGTTCGACTATCGCCAGACAGTCTACCTCTTCAAACAATGGTTTCGCCTGCACACCGTCTTTGTCGTGTTGGCAACAGGGTATCTAGCCTACGAACTGTTCTGGGATCGGCTTTCGGCCTACTCGTTGTGGTTCTTCTTCGCGCTGGGGGCCGGTGCGCTGAGCGGCAAGTGGGGCGCGGGATTTGGCTACTTTAACACCGCCGTCGCCGCCGCCTGCCTCGCCTCCGGCCTGGCGCTAGGCCGTTTGCAGAAGGCAGCATCCCGGCGACGTACCGCAGGCAAGGTACTGCGTGATCTGGCCGTCTCGGCCACCATCGCGCCGCTCTTCCCGAAGCAGGCGCTGCGGCGGCTCCAGACCACGTTCCGCAAACGTAAAGCCGTGGCTCCGGCGCTTCTGGCGGTCGTCATCCCGCTGCTCTACCTGCTGCAGGCCCCGCGTATGCTCCACCTGCCTACCTCCGGCCCGGTCTTTGGCCCGCTCGCCCGCGCGCTTGGCATAGACGACGACCTGGTGTATGGCGTGGGCGACGACCTGATCGAAACCCATTGCGCTGTGCTCCAATACCACGATGTCATGGGCTACACGCAACTGGGGCACCTGCTCACAGCCGATGATTACGCAGCGGGCGAAGAGATCCTCAACTACGTCCGCACCGCCGGTGGCCCCGTCTTTAGCGAGGAGGCCATGTTCAGTCTGCTGGCCGGCGAGCCGGTGGTGACCAACCCGACCCAACTCCTCAACCTCTACAACAATGATCTGCTCGACACGACGGAAATCGTCGAACGTATCAACCGGCAAGAGTTCGGCCTGGTCATCTTCCGCGCCCAGTTCTACCCGCCCCCCGTGCTGGAAGCCATCGGGCGGAACTATCAGCCCGTGGAGCACGTGTGTATGAACGGCTTTTACTACCACATCCTGTGGCCTCGCCGCAAACTAGAGAGCCTCTCCGTCGTTCCATCCACGGCAACATCTACAGCGAGATGAAAGAGACCTCAGACCTCGCGCCTCAGGAATGTCCAGGCTGCGGCAGTGTTTCCTTCACCGCCAACCCAGACGGCAGCCTGGTCTGCGACTATTGCCACGCGGCATACGTCCCGCCTGAGCGGGCATGCCCCGTGTGCGGAGCCACGCACGAGCCGGATGCCCGCCGTTGCCCCTTCTGCGGCGTTGACCTGGTGCGAGAATGTCCAGCTTGCGGCGCTTCCAACCCGCTGCCCGCCCGCAAGTGCCTGACGTGCGGACAGAGGCTAGATATACTGGAGCCGCTGTTCGACCGCGTCACGAGAAAAACCGCCGATTGGCTGCGCCAGATGCGAGAGGGAGCACCCGCCATCAAGGCGCAGGAGGAAGCCGCATCACAAGCCAGGCTGACAGAGATGTGGGCTATCGAGGCGCACCGCTGTGAGGCGCTGGATCTGGCGCAGGCCGAACGTGAGCGGCAGGAACGGACCATCATCGCCGTGATTGCTACGGTCGTCGTGCTCGTCATCGTCGCGATGCTCGTCGTTCTGGTGTTCACGAGCAGCGGCCCGTCGCCCTAGTCAGCGGAACGAGACCATCCCCCTGAGACGATCCCACAGCCGCCCGGTCAGCGCCACCCACTGCACGTGCCACGTTTCGCCGCGCAGGTTAAAGGTGGGATAGACCCACAACGAGCCTCCCAGGTTGAAAGCCACCGACGCGCCGACGAGCGCCCATTTCCACCAACTCATCACTCCCCTCATTCCAATCGCGACCAGGATCAGCCCAATAGGCAGCCAGTCCAGGGTGTAACGATAGCCGAATTGGAACGAGCCGGTGTTGTGGTAGAGTGCCAGCGGCAGACTCACGCCGAGCACGGATAGCCAGGCTGACGCGACGAGCGGAGTGATCCGGAAGAAACGAACGAGGACACACAGTCGCACAGCGGTAGAGCGGCGGTGGAAAGCAGCCTGCGCGAGCCAGAGCCAGACCGTCAGGCTACGCCTTTGCACCGACTTGAAAGCGTACAGCAGCAGTGGGGTGACGAGAAAGATGCTCGTGCCCATCGGATCGGGCTGGAGCCAGGGGAAATGTTTGGGGTGGATATCCGGCAGACCGCCGAGCATGTAGCCCAGGTTGCGCGGCGCAAAGTGCAGATTGAAACTGCCATACCGCGCCTGCCACTCGATGAGGCCCTCAGCCCCGTCTACGTAGGAATAGCCAAAATCGAACAGGCTCCCGAAGCGGAAAAAGTTATACAGCAGGGTAAGCCCCACGCAAGCCGCCAGCACCCCTCCGAAAACCAGCAGCTCTAACGCCGGCCGCCCTTCCCGGTGCCGCTCCCTCTCGCGCGCCAGCGCCAGCACCACGAAAAAGAAAAGTGCGAACCAGCACGTCGGGCGCGCCAGCCCCGCCAATCCCAGCCACAGCCCCGCCAGCCCCGCGCGACCACGTCCCAGTACCTCACAAGCGTAGAGGCACACAAACGTCACCGCGCAGATGTGGGCGATGAACCACACCGTGCCCAGCGAGGCTACGTACCAGTGGGGCGTACCGGCGCCAAAGACCACCGCCAAGGCCAGTCTCACCCCTCGGCTCACCCTCACCCAGCGGCCCAACCGGCCCAGCAGCGTGTACACCAACACCACGTTGCACGCACCCCACACGCTCGTCACCGCCGCGTCCGGAAAGCCGGCCGGCGTACCGCGCAGCCATACGAAAGGCATAAAAACCAGCGCCGGCAATGGCCCGCCGGGCACGTATTGGCGTCCGCCAAAGAGTAACAAGTCGTAGCCTGAAGGCGGAGGCGTGACCAGGTACGTGTGTCCCTCGAGGAACGATTCGGCCAGGTAGACGTGGTGGGGCGCTATGGAAGGATACTTGAGCAAATGCCCCGCAGTGATGCCGTAGAGGATGACAAAACCCAGGAAAAGCCATAGCTCATCCCGGCGCAAGAAGCCCCCCAGCCACGGGCGAATCCGGCTATTCATCGTCCGAGTATACCACACGCCAACGCCGTGGTCAAAGTGCCGCCGTTTGGCTCCATTGGCCTATTGACGTGACTCGATGATGGGTTTATAATGTGAACAAGCCTAGAGAAAGGACAAGCTTCCCAGATGATCGGTATTCTCACAGATTCAACAGCCAGTATTCCCGAGAAACTGGCCCAAAAGTTGAACATGGAAATCGTGCCCTACTACATCCACCGCGGCCTGGATAATCTGCGCGACATGGTGGACGTTGGGCCTGGAGGATTCGCCGAGTGGTTGAAAGAGGCAACCAAGTTGCCCACGACGTCCAATCCCGCCCCCGGTGACTACATGGTGGGCATGAAACGTCTCGCGGAACGGACGAAGGAAATCGTCGTGCTCACCATGACCTCAAAAGGGAGCGGCGCGTACCAATCCTGCCTGGCCGCCGTAGATATGCTCAAGGAACAGCTCCCCGCCGTTCAAGTGGAAGTGGTGGATACGCTGCAAGTGGCGATGTCGCACGGATGGGCCGCTATCGAATCAGCACGAGCTGCACTAGCCGGCCTCAGCTTCGACGAAGTCGTCCAGAGAGCCCGCGAGGTGGCCCAGAAAGGCACAATGATCCAGACTGCCGACACGTTGCGCTATCTTTACATGGGCGGTCGCATCGGCAAGGCCAAGCACCTGATGGGCTCGCTCCTCAACATCAAGCCGCTGATCGGGATGCAGGATGGCATCATCGTGGCACTGGGCATGGCCCGCAGCCGGAGCAAAGCCTACCGCCGGATGGTCGAGTTGATGCAGCAGCGAGTTGGAGAGGGAGCGCGCATCAAAGTTGCGTTCACCCACGTGGCGGCACTGGAGCAGGTGGAAATCCTGCGCTCGCTGGTCACGCCCCGCTTCGAGTGCGCAGAGGTGATTGTGACTGAACTCTCACCCGCGCTCGCCGTCCATACCGGGCCGGGGACCGTAGGCGTGAACTTTTTTTCCACGTAGCTTGCCCAATGCAAAGGGCCTGGGGTTTGCCCCAGGCCCTTCAACCCTCCACTGCGCTGCCCGACGAGGCACGCTTTCAGCCAGTTTCTGGCTCGGCTACTGATTCTTCCAGTGTGACCTCAACCGCCATTTCTTCATCCATTTCTTCATTCATCTCGTCCTGCCCCGGCTGCCGCTCAAAAACCAACCCATCGTCTCCCGCATCAACGACGACCAGGTCACCCATCTCAAAATCGCCACGCAAAAGTTTAATGCTGAGGGGGCTCTCCACACAGCGTTGTAGGGCACGGCGCAGCGGGCGGGCACCAAACTGTGAGTCAAACCCCTCGCGGGCCAGCCACGTGCGGGCTGTGTCCGTCAGTTCGACTTCCAATCCCCGCTCCGCCAACCGGTCAGCGATCTCTCCCATCTGCAAGTCCACGATGTGCTCCATATCTTTAACCGTGAGGTTACTGAAGATGATGATCTCATCCACGCGGTTGATGAACTCGGGTCGGAAGGTCTTTTTGAGCGACTTTTCGATCTCACGATGGTTCACATCCACGTCGCGACCATCCTCGCCGGCCCGCAGAAAACCGAGTGTCCCGCCTGTATGCGCATATTCGGTTCCCACGTTTGAGGTCATGATCACGACCGTGTTACGAAAGTCCACAACGTGGCCCTGCCCATCGGTCAGCCGCCCGTCATCTAGTACCTGCAACAGCGCATTCCACACGTCCTGGTGGGCCTTCTCAATCTCGTCGAACAGAATGACGCGGTAGGGTCGCCGGCGCACGGCCTCGGTCAACTGCCCCCCCTGCTCATAGCCGATGTATCCAGGCGGCGCGCCGAAAAGGCGGCTGACGGTATGGCGTTCCCGGTACTCGCTCATATCAATGCGCAGCAGGGCGTCTTCATCGTCGAAGAGGAACCAGGCCAGCGCCTTGGCCAGTTCGGTCTTGCCCACGCCGGAAGAACCCAGGAAAATAAAGCTGCCAATCGGGCGGCGCGGGTCCTTGAGACCTGAGCGGGCACGGCGGATGGCATCGGAGACAGCAGCCACCGCTTCGTCCTGCCCGATGATGCGCTGGTGCAGCGCATCCTCCATACGCAGCAGCTTCTCCGCCTCCGTCTCCATCATCTGCGCGACCGGGATGCCGGTCCAACTTGCCACGACCTCGGCGATGTCCTCTTCACCGATCGTCTCGTCCAGTTGATGCTCCCGCTGCCACATCTCGCGCTGGAGATTGAACTCTGCCTGGAGGTTGATGCGCTCCGCCTTCAGATTGGCTGCCCGTTCATAGTCCTCGACCGTGCTGGCAGCCTCAATCTCGGTCTGGAGGTGCTGCAGTTCGGCCTGCAGCGTCTTCAACTCAGGAGGGAGGGTATAGAGCGCCACCCGCAGTTTTGCCGCCGCCTCGTCCATCAAGTCTATCGCCTTGTCGGGCAAGTGACGGTCCGTGACGTAGCGGTGCGAGAGACGCGCAGCAGCCACAATGGCCTCTTCAGAGATGGTCACCTTATGATGGGCCTCATACCGGTCGCGCAACCCGCGCAACATCTCTATCGTGCTCTCGACCGACGGTTCCTCGACAAAGACAGGGGCAAAACGTCGCTCCAGCGCACCATCGCGCTCAATGTACTGGCGATACTCGTCCAGCGTCGTCGCGCCGATGCACTGCAACTCACCCCGGGCCAGGGCAGGCTTCATCATGCTGGAGGCATCGATCGCCCCCATGCCAGCCCCCGCACCGACGACGGTGTGCAACTCGTCAATGAACAGGATAATCTCGCCTTCAGAGCGCTGGATCTCCTCGATAGCTCCCTTTAATCGCTCCTCAAATTCTCCCCGGAAGCGAGAGCCGGCAACCATCGCAGCCAGGTCAAGTTGGACCAGACGCTTGCCCATCAGTATCTCCGGCACGTCATCGCCGGCGATTTTCTGAGCCAGTCCTTCGACGATGGCTGTCTTGCCTACCCCGGTCTCGCCGATGAGTACCGGGTTGCTCTTGGTGCGGCGGCTGATAATCTGGATCAGGCGCAGAATCTCATCGTCCCGCCCAATGACCGGATCCAGTTTGCCCTCGTGGGCCAACTTGGTCAGATCGCGGCTATACTTTTCCAGGATACGGTAGCGGCTCTCCGCCTTGCGGTCAGTCACGCTCTGCCCGCCGCGAACATCTTTGACGGCATCGTAGATACGGTTTTTGGTCACGCCGCTTTCGCGCAGGATGCGGGCCGCTGGCGTATTGCGCTCGTTGGCGATGGCCAGGAAGAGATGCTCCGTCGAGATGTAAGCATCCTTGAGCCGGTTCGCCTCGCTGTTGGCCTGATCGAGCACGCGCTTGACACGCGGAGTGATAAAGACCTGTCCCACGCCGCCGCCACCATAAACGCCCGCCTTGGGGCTGTCTCTCAGCACATCATCGAGGCGTTGTTGCACCATGTTGACGTCCGCCCCCAGCCGTTCCAGAATCTGCGGAATGATACCCTCCGGCTGTTCCAGCAGCGCCACCAGGATATGCTCAACGTCAACCTGCGTATGTCCGTAGCGCGACATGACCTCGACTGCCAGTTGGGCGGCATCCTGCGCGCGCTCGGTGAAACGATCCAGTCTCATCATTGTTCAACAGTCCCCCCGATCCGTTACTGTCCTGCAATCCGCGCCCTAATACCTCAACAGCGCCCCCACGCCGAACTCTGCGATCTTGGGGTGCTCGTCCACCACCTCCACCTTGCCGCCGTCTTCG
>JAUXFI010000168.1 GCA_030620125.1 Anaerolineae bacterium | reverse complement strand
GGAGTGGTGGGAGGCAGTCTTGATGGACACGCACGGCCTGGGCGGGTCAGGGCCGGCTCATCTGTTCAAGTTGCGCGATCTGGCGGGCAACTCTTGGAACGTGGACACGCTGTACATTCTGGCGGTCAACGAGAGCAGCGCCAGGCGGCTGGCCCGGTTTGCCGACCGGTGGGAGGCTGATTCGGTTCTCATCCACGAGGCGGAGGAGACGAACCGATCACTGGGCGGTGGCATCAAGGAACAGCGGCTGGTCACTATGTGGGATTAGCGGCAGGGGCGGCGGGCGTGTGTTTGTATCCCCGGCGCGGCTGTGGTACAATAATGGCGGCGAAGCGGGTTGCAGGATGGGGGGACTGCGACCCACAGTGCCGGCTCCTGCCCGCAGCGGCCCACAGCCTGTTATGGGCAAAAAGGCAGCAACGCACGTGGCAGCCTGGCCCTTCAGGTCAAGAATCAGTAGAGGAAGGAATACACAGCAATGGTCATCCAGGACGCAGTTGTCATTTCTGAGGAGGTACGGAGCGGCGACGTCTTCGGCAGCGTCAGGCTGTATAATGTAAATGATCCCACTAAACCCGAGAGTTCCGCGCAGCACATTCTGGCCCTCACCTACCCCATTCAGGCCTTGAGGCAGGCACTCAGCGCCGTGGCCCAACGGTTGTCGGGGGAACGTGCTCAGGGGACGTTCATCTTCGCCGGAGACTATGGCACCGGCAAGTCCCACACACTGTTGGCTCTGTACCACGTGCTCTATTCGCCGGCCGAGGGCCGGGAGTGGCTCGACCGCTGGGGGATAGACCTCTCCTTCCCCGAGCGTGTGAATGTGGTCACCAGCCACCTGCTCGACGAGGACCCCGAGTTTGTCTGGGAACCGCTGTTCAGAAAGTGCGGATGGGAGGACTTGCTAGATCAGGTACTCGATCATCCGACTGGCACGCAGTTACAGGCGCTGCTGAACGAGAGACCGCTGGTCTTTGTGCTGGATGAACTGGAGGCCTGGTACGGCTCCATCAAGGACAAGACCCGCCGCGAACGTAACCTGAACTTTTTGCAGGTGCTCACAGAGGCCACCGAGGACGCGGGGGGAAAGTTGCTCCTCCTGGCATCGCTGTATGGCCGGGATACGGAACTACTCGGACGGTTGGGGCGGGGGAACATCTTCCTCAAAGACCTGGGCGCGGGGGAGGACAAGGCGCAGGTGGTGCGCTTCCGCCTGTTTGAAGAGATTGACGAGGAGGCGGCTCAACGCACGGTAAATGACTACGTCGGCCTGTACGCCCAGCATCGAGCCCAGGTGGGCCTGACCGGCGCTTCGCTGGATGCCTACCGGGAGCGGATGTTGGCATACTACCCTCTCCACCCCGAACTGGTGGATGTCCTCTTCCAGACCTACAGCGCATCGAAAGAGTACCAGAACACGCGCGGGATTCTGTTTCTCCTCTCCGGTGTGCTGCGTCGGTTCGCCTCCGAACGCGACTTGTTGCTGCCCGCAGACGTGGATCCGAACGCCGGCGAGGTCAACGATGATCTGTTCCAACTCAACCCCCGGCTCCTGGCACGGGCGCAGGAGGACATTGCCCGCACACGCGCTGAGCCCTTGAGCCGTGACATCCTGGCCACGATCCTCCTTCGCTCCTTCGTGCCCGAGATGGCCGGGGCAGAGGCGACGCAGGTCACCCTGGGCTGCCTCCGTCCTGGGGTCAACCCCAACGAGATCACCCGCGTGCTGGACAGGCTCGAGGATACGGCCTGGTATCTGTGGCGCAGCGATGGACGGTATGTCATCCGCAGCGAGGAGAACCTGCCGGTGAGCATCAACGCCCGCGCAGCGCGACAGTTGAAGGAGCAGGGGCCGGTACAGGCGCGCGTCCGGCTGGCCGAGATGATCGGTCAGATCGCAGGTGGTAGAAACACGTTTGTCTACCCAATCGAGGAGGTGCCCCGCCAACGGGCCACGCGGGTGGTGATCTCGACCCAATACCTGGACGACGAACGGCTGCGCGAATTCTACCACGGCCGCGAGTGGCGCAACACGCTGCTGGTGGTACGTCCCAAAGTGGCCGGCGATCTGGCGGCCACAGAGAGATTCCTCTTGAGCGCTCAACGGCTGCTCGTGTGCCAGCAGGTAAAACGAGACCTGGAGGCGGCGAAGGAGAAGGGCAAACTGGCCCAACTCAAGGAGTACGTCGGACGTGAAGATGGCGACCTGAGGACCAAACTGGCGGCCAACTACGGCGAGTGGATGAAGCCGGGGATGCGAGAAGGCAAACTATACTTCCGGCCCATTGACTGCTCACTGGACGCGCAGGAGGTCTCGAGGTTGGCCCGGGAATCCTTTGGGGCGGAAGTGCTGGACGACGCGATCCTGGCCGAGTTGCGGAACGCCGGCGAGAACGGCGTGCGGTTTGACCGGTTGCGCCAGACCTTTTTGATGCTGCCGGGCAAGCCCATCCTGGTGGACCCCGAGGTGCTGCGGGAGCGGGTATTGGCGCTGTGCAACCAGCAGGGCGAGGTGGTGATGGTGCGGGGAAAGAATGTCTACGGCCCGGAGAACCGCGCGCCACGAAATTTCGCCGAGGACGTGATGCTCTACCTAAAGGCCCACGGCCCGGCAGTTGTAGGAGTGGAACAACTGGAGAAGGCGGGCATCGAATACGTGACGCCAGAGGAGGTGCGCCCCGGTGAGGAGCCGGTCGAGGTAGAGGTCGCGGAACCCATGCCGCCGGGACGGTGTATCACAGTGCGGAGCGACCGCCACAGAACGCCTTTCAACCTGCAGACCGACGTCGAGGGCCGCTTGCGCCGCGACGACCGCGTGAGGGTCATCGGGATCGAAGTGGACAGCGGCGGGTTGCAGGAGGCCGGGCCGCTCAGCCGCCTGCTGGAAGGCGTGCGCACCGGCGGTGGCGAGACCCAGGTCACGCTGCGGTTGCGCGTGACGCTGCCCACCGCAGTGGGCAAACAGGAGGTGCTGAGAATCCTCGACCAACTCCCTATTCCTGTGGAGGGCACCATAGCCGCCACCCTGGAGGTGCTGGCCGATGAATGAGATGAATGAGGCTTCGTTGGTTCGGGCACTGATTACCGCGGATGACCCGCTGGCCCTCCTCTACGACGCGCTTACCGCGCTCTGGCGCGCCACAGATGGCGTTGACGACGTGAACGCCTTCTTCCGCGAGCGAGAGGCGGCCACGAATCGGTTGGAGCGTTTTGTCCACGACACCTACTTTGAGGTCTACGACATTCTCCTGGAGCGCATCCGGGCGGAGGATCCGGCGCGCCATTTTACGCCAGGCGATGGGCCGGTGGTGCTGCTCGACGGGATGAGCATCCGCGAGGCGGCGCTGCTGCCCGCCCGCCTGTCCCAACACGGCTACGCAGTCGAGGCGACGGGTTTCGCGCTCTCCGAAGCGCCATCGTCCACACAGGCGTTCACGCGGCGGGTTTTTGGCACTCACTCCATCACCACGCTCAGGACGTGGAATGACTTCCAGATAGTGCCCGTCCGCTCCGGCGAGGTGCCCGCCATGCTGCCGGCAGGCCCGGACGCGCTAGTGTGGCTGTCGTATCCTGACGAGTTGCTGCACAAGATGAAAGGCAAGGCGCTGACCCCGGCCGAGGCGTTGGACAAGACGGTGGTGGCGCTGGTGGACGTGCTCGGCAAACTGGAAGGGTCTCGCTTCCGCCTGTTCTCCGACCACGGCTACATCTACGCGCCGTCGGCCCGCTTCGTATGGAAAGCGCCGAGGGGCGACGAGAAGGTGTTGCGGCGGCTCTTCGGCGGCGGGCGCTGGGTGGCGGCGGAAAAGATGACCGATCCGGCCTTCGACAAGTTACGCGCCGTGCCGCCCCAGAAAGCATACGCCCTGTTCGACGAGCAGGGTTGCTACGTGCGCGGGCGCTACGGTTGGAGCACACAGGGCTCCGGCCAAGGGGATGTGGACCACTACGGTCTCTCACTGATGGAGTGCTTGACACCCCGAATGGTGGTATGGAGATAACCATGCCCTACATTGAACACGACTTTCCCATCGAGGGGCTCAACCGCATCGCTCAGAAGGAGGGCAACGCCAAGAAGCCCATCTACCAGATGCACAAGTGGTGGGCGCGGCGGCTGGGTTCTGTCTTCCGCATGCTCATCCTGACCACCTTCGCCGAGGATGACTTGGAGCGGGGGGAGTTGTGGCGGCGCTTTTACTCGCGCAACCAACTGCTGGTGACCGACCCCGACGGCACGACCCGCCCGCCCATCATCCTTGACCCCTTCATGGGCGGCGGCACTTCAATCGTCGAGGCGCTGCGATTGGGCTGCAAAGTCGTCGGCGTGGACCTCAACCCCGTGGCCTGGTTCGTGACCAAAAAGGAGATCGAGCCGGTAGACCTGGAGGCGCTGGACGCGGCGTTCAAACAGTTGGAGAAAACAGTCGCATCGAAGATTCTGCGCTACTACCGGACCGCCTGTCCTCTGGGCCACGAGGCGGACGTGATGTATGTCTTTTGGGTGAAGAAGGTGCGCTGCGTAGGCTGTGGCCGCGAGGTGCGCCTCTTCCCCTCCTACCGCCTGGCCTCGAAAGGCAACACGCACACCGTCTTTTGCCCCGATTGCATCCATGTCTTCACTGTGGACGATCTGGACGGGGAGGCCACCTGCCCGGCGTGCGGCCGCTGCTTTGTTCCCCGGCGGGGCGTGACCCACAGGGGCAAGTACACCTGCCCCCACTGCGGCCAG
>JAUXFI010000174.1 GCA_030620125.1 Anaerolineae bacterium | reverse complement strand
TCGCCCGACGGCGGCTGGGTTTTCCCTTCCGGGGACCTGCCGCTGCCCATCCCCGCCTCGGTGCAGGAACTCATCGGTGCGCGACTGGCACGCTTGTCTCCCGCCCTGCGCGTCGTGCTGGAACTGGTCGCTGTGCTTGGGGAGGATGCTGACTTTTCCGTTCTCTCCCACGCCAGCGATGCCGCTCCACCCGGTCTGACCGGCCGGCTGGGGGAATTGTGCCGGCAGGGATTCCTGGTCGAAACCGAGACCGACTACCGCTTTGAGCACGATTGCATCCAAGAGATGGCCTACCAGGCCATTCCTCCCGAGCGCAGACGAGCGTTGCACCGGCGGGCTGGTGCAACGCTGGAGAGAGTGCATCTTGAGCGCATAGAGCGCATAGCCTACCACTTTGACCAGGGGGAGGATTGGGACAAATCTCTCGTCTACAGCCAACGAGCTGGCGATCGGGCCAGGGCCATCTACGCCGGCAGTGAGGCGCTCTCTCACTACACGCGGGCGCTCAAAGCCTGGTCTTTCCTCCGGTCACCCGACCAGAGCATCAAAATCGAATTGCACCACGCGCGGGGCGAGGTTTGCCAGGAAACCGGGCGGTTTGACCAGGCGGAGGTTGATTTCCGGTCGCTCTACGACCTGGCTAAAGCAATGGGGGACAAATCTAATCAGGCTCGTGCCCTCAATCACCTGAGCTACCTTCAGTTCCAGAGAGGTAGATTTCACGATACAGTAGAGATCGCTCGGCAGGCCCTGGCCCTGGCCACGATGGATGGCCTTCAATTGGAAATCGCCACGGGGCTGTTCAATCAGGCCAACGCGCTCCGCAACATGGGGCATTACCGGCAGGCTATCGAGTTGTACGAACAGGCAGCGGCCATCTTTGAAAAGTTGGACGAGCAGGTACACCTGGCCGACAGCCTCAATCGCATGGGGTATGCCTGGTTGTTCACGAGTAATTACACCCAGGCTCAGTTAAATATGGCGCGTGGCCTCGCCATCCGCCGACGACTGGACGAGAGGGTAGGCATGGCCTATTCTCTCGTCAATCTGGCTAGTCTGTATTACTATAAGGGGGAATTCTCAAAAACCTGGGCCGCCGCGCAGGAGGCATTGGAGGTCGCCAGCGCCACCGGCGACCTCTACGGAGAAGACGCTGCTTTAAGCTGCCTGGGAGACGCGGCTATGGAACAAGGTTCTTTGGATCAGGCCATTACTTTTTTTCAGCGCGCTATAGAGATCGCCAGGAAAATCGGTGATCGAGGGGTAGAGACTTTTGTTCTGTCTGAACTGGGAAAAGTTTACCACTATCTGGGAGACCTGAAGCAAGCGGAGAGGATGCTGGAACAGTATTTCGACTTGGCTTCCGCCGGCGCCGAACAGCATCAGTACCCAATTACTTGTGCCTATCTGGTCTGGCTGCTCCTGGATATGAGCCGGGATGAGGAAGCACTGGTCCAGGCGCGTACCGGATTGGAGATGGCACAAAGGCTCGAATCACTTTGGCCTCTTGGTTTGACTCGCCGGGCCATGGGGGAGGTCGCCGCGCGCCTCTGTGACAAAGACCCCTCCCTGGATCCAGCGTTTCACTTTGAGGAGAGCATCCGCACCCTGCGGGAGATTGGCGCCCAGGCCGAATTGGCCCGCAGCCTGGCCGCTTACGGGCGCTACTTGAGCCGTTCCGCCAACGCTGACGAAATCCAACGCGGCGCGAGACTGCTGGACGAGGCCGGGACGTTGTTCCAGCAGTTGGGGATGGCGAGAGACCTGGCCCGGCTCGAAGCGGAGGTCAGCGCCCACTTGCAGCCCGGCCGGATCGAGGTCTGTCTCCCCCGCGCTGACGCTCCCACCGGCCGCCCCCTGCGCGACGACGAGTACGTCGAGGTGACCTGGACCCTCGCCGTCCCAGATGACGATGAGGTCTCCGGCAAGGCCTGGCCTGAGCCCGGCCTGAGCGTGGTCGAAGGGCAAAGTCGAAGGGTCGCCCGCCGCCGCCATCGGCTCCTGCGCCTGCTGCGCCAGGCGCGGGAACAGGGCGCCGCGCCCACGCTAGATGACCTGGCGGCGACGCTGGAAGTGAGCCGGGCCACGATCAAGCGCGACTTGGCGGCCTTGCGGCAGGTAGGGCACGAGGCGCAGACTCGAGGCAGCCGCGGTGTCGGTGATCGCTAGTTGAATCCGCCAGTTGACTTATCGGGCGAATCCGTGTATATTTAGCGCGGAGTGGGAGGCGCCTATGGCACAAGAACGCATTTTGATCATAGAAGATAGTTCCGAGACCCAACAACTGTTAGCCGAGTTGGTGCTTGAACCCAACGGCTACCGGCCCATCGTAGCCCTGGACGGAGAAGAAGGATTGCGGCTGGCCTTGGAGGAGCATCCCGATCTCATCATTCTGGACATGCAGTTGCCAAAGATGAGTGGGATACAAGTGTTGGAGGCGCTACACGAGCGAAACGTAAACATCCCGGTCATCCTCGCCACCATCCGCGAGTCTCCCGAACTGGTCGTGCGATCATTTCGGCTGGGGGCGTGTGACTATGTCATCAAACCTTTTGATCCCCGGGAGATGCAGGAAGCGATCCAACGCGCCTTTGTCGTCGCCAGGGAGCGTGGAGAACGAGGCCAACTCGCGCAGCAATTCCGGCAACAACTCCAGGAACTGAACGCCGTCCACGCGATTGGGCGGTCGGTCACGTCACTGCTGGATCTGAGCCGCGTGCTCAACCGCGTAGTCGAGGCGGCGGTGTACGTGGCGGGCGCTGAAGAGGGCATGCTCCTCCTGTTGGATAACGAGGGGGGCGAACTCTACCTGCGGGCGGCCAAGAATATGGACGAAGAGGTGGTGCGTGGTTTGCGCCTGCGCGTAGACGGCAGTGCCGTCGGGCGAGCACTTGAAACGAACCAGCCCGTGCTTTTGATCGGCGAGCAGGCCGAGATCACCACCGGCTACCCGGCCAAGGCGTTGCTCTATCTGCCGCTGGAAGTTCCTGAACGCGGGGTGATCGGCGTGCTGGGAGTGGTTAATCGTGAGACGGAGCGCTCATTTTCTGAGCGGGACAGTTTCCTGCTCGCGGCCCTGGCGGATTACGCGGCCATCGCCATCGAAAACGCGCGCCGCTTCGAGACGGCCGAGGGCGAACGGGCTAGACTAGAGGCAGTCCTGAGGGAGACTCAGGCGGCGATCATTGTCGTTGATAAAGACAACAATATCTTGCTGTGCAACACGGCTGCCCGTGTCGTGCTGCACCTGACCGAGGCCGATCTGTTGCGCCGACCCGTTGGCGAGGTCATCCCATATCCAGCCCTGTGTGAAATATTCTCACAGGTACACGAGACAGGATGGACGGTATACAAGGAAGTGTTTCTCAACGATGGGCGCACGTTCAATGTGCAACTCACGCCCATCGAAGAGGTCGGCCGGATGCTGGTGATGCAGGACATCACACGTCTGAAGGAATTGGACCGCGTCAGGTCAGAATTCGTCGTCACCATCTCCCACGATCTGCGCACGCCGCTGACCACCATTCAAGGTTACGTCGAATTGCTGTCTCGGGTAGGCCCGCTGAATGAGCAACAACAGGAATTCATTCAACGTGCCCGCGCAAGTATGGAGACTATTACTAAACTGATTGATAATCTTCTCGACATTGGCCGCATCGAGGCTGGATTTGACCTGGAGATAAAGCCCTGCGACCTGGGACAGGTGATAGAAGAAGCGGTCAGAGAGTTCCGACTGCGGGCGGAGGAGAAGAAGCGGGAACTGCGTTGGCAACCGGTTGAGGCACTGCCGTTGGTGCAGGGCAACCCTCATCGTCTGCGCCGGGTGATGGACAATTTGCTCGACAACGCGGTCAAGTACACGCAGGAAGGCGGCTGGATCGCCGTGAGCGCAGTCGAGGACGATGGACACATTGTGGTAGGCGTGGCCGATAATGGCATTGGTATAGGTCAGGCCGAACAGATGTATGTTTTCGACAAGTTCTACCGTGTGGAATCGGACGAGACAGCCGGCATCCAGGGTACCGGGCTGGGATTGGCGATTGTCAAAGCGGTGATCGAGGAGCACAAGGGGCGAGTGTGGGTAGAGAGCAAGCCGGGTGAGGGCAGCGTTTTCAGTTTCGTATTGCCTGCGTTGAAGGATTGACGCGGAGGCAGCCAAAGATTACTTTCAACAGGGTGCTCCATCAGGAGCACCTTTTGCGTTTCTGCGACAGGCGTAGTAGGGCAATGTAGTCGAGGTTTCCATACCTCGCGGGCCCGGCGCGCTATGGAAAGCGCGACTATGTTAAAAGTGCCCCAGAATATTGAGATGATACCATTTCTGCGACGGGCGTAGGGTTGGCGTAGGGTTGGCGTAGGGTTGGCGTCAAGTCATGCAGGGCAAAATGTGGTATTATATAAGCGAGTTAAGAGAGCGGTTTCTCTTCTTTCTTCTCCTCCTTTTGGTGAGAGCCGAGGTGCGGCGACCTCGGCTCTCAGTGCGTTTAGGGCTGGCGGGACGTGTCGCCGGCCTTTTATGTGTGT
>JAUXFI010000142.1 GCA_030620125.1 Anaerolineae bacterium | reverse complement strand
TTCCAGGGTGTACCGTTTGTGCGTTTCTTTGGATGCCTCTTTTGCCAGCGCAGCCTGGTAGATGAGCAGCCGGCTGGCCTCGATGCGCATCTTCATATCGGCGATCTTTTGCTGGATCATTTGGAAATGGCCGATCTTTTGGCCAAATGCCTCCCGCTCGCGGGCGTATTCCACCGATGCCTCGTAAGCAGCCTCGGCGATGCCCAGCGCCTGTGCGGCGATGCCGATGCGGCCCGCGTCCAGTACGGCCATCGAGATCTTGAAGCCTTCTCCCTCTTCGCCCAGTCGTCTCTCCACCGGGCACTTGTAATCCTCAAAGTGGATCTCGCAGGTGGCGGAGGCACGGATGCCCAGCTTGGGTTCGGTCTTGCCCCGGGAGAAGCCCGGCTCGTCGGTGTCAATGACAAAGGCGCTGACACCACGGTGGCGAGGCTTGGCGTCGGGGTCGGACTGGGCAAAGAGGACGATGTACTTGGCCGCCGGCCCGCTGCTGATCCACGACTTTGTGCCGTTGATGACGTAGTGAGAGCCGTCGGGGGAGAGGATGGCTGTCACACGGATGTTGCTGGCGTCGGAGCCAGACTGGGGCTCGGTGAGGGCATAGGCCCCAATAGCCTCCCCGCTGGCGACCGGTCGCAGGAGCTTTTGTTTTTGCTCCTCGGTGCCGTAGCGGAGGAAGCCGTAGCAGTAGAGAGAGTTGCAGACGGACATGACGACGGCGTGGGCCGCGTCCGCTTTGGCGATCTCCTCCAACGCGAGCACGTAGGACAGCGTGTCCATCCCCACGCCGCCGTACTTCTCCGGCACCTCGATGCCCATAAAGCCCTGAGCGCCCATTTTCATAATCGTCTCGTAGGGGAACTCGCCCGTCTCGTCGAAGTGAGCGGCGACGGGCGCGATCTCTTTCTGGGCAAAGTCCCGCGCCATGTCACGGATCATACGGTGTTCGTCGCTGAGATGCAGATCCATCGGGATTCCTCCTTAATAATGATAGTTTGTGGACAGAATATCCCAAATCCAATTTGGGATAAACTTGGGATAAAAGGGCAACCCGGTCGCCAGTAAATATCCCAAACAGAATTTGGGATAAACTTGGGATAAAAACCTCACTCTGGTCTCGGATCATTTGTCATTTCAATATGTAATACGTCCCCTTCTTCGCCCCAATCTTGAGCAGAATTCCTTGCTCAACCAGGTCAACCAGGTCGAGCCGCAGCGTCTCGGTGCTGACGTCGGGACAGAGTTTGCTGTACTCGCGATTGGTGATGCGAC
Organism: Anaerolineae bacterium; assembly: GCA_030620125.1. Next base: position 4,237 of record JAUXFI010000142.1, on the reverse strand, counting down.
TGTTTTCCTGCACGTAGGTCAACGCTCTGGCCTGCCGCTCGTTCATCGTGCGCGTCCAGGCGGGCAGAGGGGCGCGCTCGCGGATGTTGTAGAGTGTGACGGCGAAGGAGTAGGGGGTGTCTTTGAACTTGGGCGGGGGGTGACCGGCCCGCACCATCTCATCAATCATCAGGTCCACGCCCAACCCTAGCTCCTCGATGTAGCCCCACTGGTACAGGCTGGAGACGATGCGCGGGTTGCGTGAAAAGTGCTCCTCGACGATGTTGTCCACGGTGATGAAGCCGGGCAACCCACCTGGGCTGATGATCTCCATACGGTCGGCGAACATGCGCACCTCGATGCGCCGCCCGCCCAGCCGGTAATCCCGGTGCGCCACGGCGTTGACCAGCGCCTCTCGCACGGCTGCGACCGGGTACTCGGTGCGTTCCTCACGCTCAAGCCCGGTGACGACGGCGCCGGTGCGCATCTCCTCGCCCATGACCTCCCACGCACGCTGGATGATGCGTGCCAGCGGCCCGCCGATCTCCTCGCGGCGGCCATAGCCCGGCTGCCCGGCCTCGCCCCGGAGCTGCGTGCCGACGAACTTTACGAATGTCAGCCCACTCTGGGGCAGGAACGCCTGGGGATTGCGGGCGAACAGCAACACGCCCGCGATGGTGGGGCGACCATCCTCATCAACGGCTCTCACCTCGAGTAGCAGTTCGTCCACGGAGCGCGTCCACTCCCGGTGCTGGCGCTCCCCCCATTTCGCCGCAAACTCGGCGATCACCTCATCGTCAAAGTCATCCCGCTGCGCCCCAGGCGCGGGTTCCGCCTCGAAATCGCCGACGGACTTTGTGGCAGCCAGTTGGCGGATCTGGTCGCCGCTGAGGGGGCGGTTCTCCGCGCCAGCGCGTACCAGCACACGCCCGTCGGCCAGGCTGTGAAGTTCTGGGCTGCGTGTGACAATGATGGCGAAAACCAGGCCCTCCTCAGCCGCCGCCTGGTGCCAGCGGGCCTCCACCGGCGGGCGACATTCCCGTATCGCCGCTTGCAATGTCACTTCGATCTCGTCCGCGTAGACTTGTCCGGTGGCTTGTCCGGTCTCGTCTACGCCGATAAGGATGGTGCCTCCATCGGAATTGGCAAAGGCCACCAGTGTCTCCGCCAGCGGTTGATCCTCCGGTTCCGGCATAAAGGCCAGCATTTGGCCTGGACGACGTTCACGTAAATCGGTCCACATTTTCCTTTTCCTCCGGTCTCACAGCTTCTGCCATGATTTCCTGCATCTTGCCTGAATTTCTTTAACTCGAATTCGGCAGCCAAGACTTTAAGTCTCCAGTCTCAGTAGATCCAAATTCTTGCCTTGGTAAGACTTCGGAAGTCTCCATGTGTGACTTCACAGGCAGAATTGACTGGTTTTCCAAGCATTTTTGGTAAACGAAGCATCTCTTTAGACTTCCGAAGTCTGAACTGAACCGTATTGGTATTATACCGCAAAGATGCCAGGAACGCGAAATGTCCCGTCAGAGAAGTAAATGAGTAAATGGGGAAGCAGTGCCTGTCATCTACTCATCTACTCGCTCATATTCGGCAAGAGATATTGATAGACATCCACGTGCGTAAAGTGTGCCTCGTCCACGAGTCGTGCATTGGCCTCCAACCACGCCTGCACCAGCCCGCGCTCGTCCCACATCGCCGCCTCGGTGGCGACCAGCCAGATCGTGTCGTACCCCGCTGTCATCTCCCGCATGTGATACGCGGCTCCCTGTTCGCTCATCAGATAGGAGCCATCCGGGGTGCGATGGTTGGTGTAGAGCCCCCCGACCCAGGGATACTCTTCCTCAGGAAAGTAGTAATCGAAGGTATATCTGCCGTAGGGGATTTGAAAAATGATCAATCCATCGAATGTATGCTGATCGGTCACGACGAGCGGCAAGTAGTGCTTGAAGGCGTACTCTTCATTGGGGGATTGGATCGCGATCGGCTCATTGGACGTGTCGGGCGTATGGTAGCTGTCCACGTAAGCGGCAGCGGCGCGAAAGTCCGACTTTACCGGGGTGGTGGCTTGGTGCCACTGGTTGACGCCACCAAAGACGAGGATGACGCCTACCAGCAGCACCACCACCAAACGGCCCCAGCCGCCGAAACGCCAGACGGTCGCCAGCCCCACGGCGACCAGCAGGTAAAAGGCCAGCGCGCTCCATACGAGGTAACGATCGGTGAAGAGCGGCTGCCGCAGCGAGATGAGCCATACGGCCAGCAGCGGGGCCACGAGCCAGATCACCAGGGCGAGGCGGTTCCTCACCCCCCCCCCGCCCCCCCCTACCAAGGTGGGGAGAGGGGGGAGGAGATTCACCAGCCCCCACACTGCCAGTGCACCCATCAACACCGTGCCCCAGGGCTGGCCCCAACTGAGGACACCCAGACTCCAGCCGTTGAGCAGAATCTCTGCCATCTCGTTCAGTGCATAGGAAGTGAAGCCCGTCTCGCGGGCCTGGAGCGCCAGTGGAGCCTGCCAGAGGGCCAGTGGCAGATACGGCAGGGTGAGACAGGCCAGGCTGACCAGCGCGCCGACCCACTGCTCGCGTGCCTGGGGCCACCAGGCGAAGTAGAGCAGCACCTGCACGGGTATCAACAGGACGGCCAGAATGTGGGAGTAGATTGCCAGGCTGGTGGCAACGACTGGGACCGCCCACCAGCGCCAGCCGTCCCCCTCGACAGCGCGACGCAGCCCGTAAATCGCCAGCAGGGTCAGGGCCGGCAGCAGCGTGTACATCTTTACTTCCTGGCTGTACCAGGTCAGGTAAGGGGAGATGGTCACCAGCAGCGCGGCGAGGAGCCCCACGGACCGGTCGAACAGGCGACAACCCAGCGCATAGACCAGCGGCACGCAGAGGACGCCAAGAGTCAGCGAGAAGAAACGCAGCGCGTACCCGCTCGTGCCCGTGAGCGCGATCCAGCCGCGCAGCAGCAGGAAATAGAGCGGGCCGTTCCAGCCGGGGCGGGTGAAATTGGACAGCATCTCCGACCAGGGCGCGGTAGCGAAGCGTAACGCATCCACCTCGTCTCGCCAGAGCGACTGGGCATCGAGAGACACAGCACGCGCGGCGAAGGCGGTCAGCGTCAACAGGCCGATGACGACAAGGTGGTAAGAACGGGGGCGGCTCATCACGCGGCGCGACGACACCACAGGAGGACGATAAAAGTGACACCCAGGGCCAGTACGATACCCAGTGCTACCCACAATAGAGCTGCCCCGGGGCTGGCCCAGGAGGAGGGAGAGGCTGCTGTGGCTGTGGACGACGGGAGAGTCGGGGTAGGAAGCGGCGATACCCCCGCTGGCGTGTGGGCGTGTGGGAGTATGGACGAGGCGGGGGTCGCGTCAGCAGACGGAAGGCGTTGCCACCACAGTGCCGTTGAGACGACGAGCACAACCACTAATGCCAACACAAACCATAGGCAGAGACGACACCATTGGATCATGATACAATTATAACGCGATTATCCTTGTCGCGCCAATCTACGATGAGGCGCTCCTCTGTGGGGTTTGACTTCATTCCCCTGTCGCTATATAATCTTTGCTACCAAAAGTCCTTTACAACGGCTACCTTCCCGGAAGCTAAAAGTTGGCTGTCAGGTGAGCCAAAGCCTGCCCTGCGACCAGAAACCTGGCAAGTCTCGTCGCGTTGTAGCTTTCGGCAAGTTACCAACAAAGGAAGAAAGAGAGGGTATCTATGCGTATGCTACTGCGTGTTCTGCTGATGCTGCTGGTGATCGTGTTGGTGGTAGGGTTGATCGGGCTGGCCGGCTACGGCGGCGGCTACTTTGCCGTTCGCCGCTCCTGGCCTCAGACCGACGGGACGATCCAGGTGGATGGCCTGCAAGCGGAGGCCACCATCGTCCGCGACAGTTGGGGCATCCCCCACGTCTATGCCTCCAACCCCCACGACCTATTCTTTGCCCAGGGCTACGTCCACGCCCAGGACCGCTTCTGGCAGATGGAATTCTGGCGGCGCATCGGCTCCGGGCGGCTGGCCGAAATCCTGGGGGAATCCGCCCTGGACACCGACCGCTTCCTCCGCACGCTGGGCTGGCACCGCACCGCCGCCCAGGAACTGGAGCAACTGGACGCCGAGACGCGGGCGATTCTGGAGGCCTACGCCGAGGGAGTCAATGCCTATATCTCCGCCCACCGGGGCCGCCTGGGGCTCGAGTTCACCGTCCTGGGTCTCACCGGCGTTAGGTTCGACCCAGA
>JAUXFI010000169.1 GCA_030620125.1 Anaerolineae bacterium | reverse complement strand
CGCCGGGGCAACTTTTGGTAGGCAAAGACGCTTTTGGCCCGCAAGTTCTCACCAAACCTTCGCAAGGGTTCTCCCGTCTGTAGTTATCGCCAATCTATCCTGTGCCCGGCGATGTTACGCGGCGGTCGAGGTTCCCTCAGCCGCGATGCGTTGGGCGCACTCTGCCAGTTCGCGCAGTCGTTGTGACTCGACGGAGAGGCCGCGGGCGCGTTTCATGTACTCAAAGGCCTGGTCGTACAGATTGGCTGCGTTCTCCCACTCGTGGGTGAACTCGGCGATGCGGGCCGCTTGCTCAAGCGCCATCGCTGCCAGTTCCCATTTGCCTTCGTCGGCGTACTGGGCGGCTGCTTTCTCCAGATCGGCTGGGCGCTGCTTGGGTAGCCGGCTCTCCGGCTCTGCCAGGACGCGCTCGACGGTCGGCAGCAGCAGGTCGTACCAGTTCGACTTGGGCAGGTACTCGTAAAAGTCCAACTGTGCGGCGCGCGCCTCGGTCTCTAGTGATGCGTAGCCGGTGAAGATGATCACCCGCAAGTCGGGCTGCAACTGGCGCAGCATCGCGGCCACCTGGAACCCGTCCATCTCGGGCATCTTCATGTCCAGCAGAGCGGCGTCGCAAGGGGTCTCCCGCGCCTGGTCAACCGCCTCGCGGGCACTGCTGGCCGTCACGACGGCATAGCCCGCCTGTTTCAGGTAGCTCTCCAAACTTTCGAGCGCGAGTAGATCGTCGTCCATTACCAGTATTGTTGCTGACATTGTACTTGGCCTCCTGCAAGATATTATGTGGACTGGGGTGGCTGAATCGGCAAGTGGATGGTGACAGTGGTTCCTTCGCCCACGATGCTGGTCACCTGTATGTGACCGCCGTGGTTTTCGATGTTCCTGCGGACGACATAGAGCCCCAATCCGCTCCCCTTGCGTCCGTTTCTCCAGTCCGAGAAACCGATGCGGAAGATCTTTTCCTGCGCCCCTGGGGGAATGCCGATACCTGTGTCTTCGATGTCCACGGCGACCCATCCTCCTCCGGCTTCCCCCTGGGAGGTGGGAGGGGCTTCCCGCCGTGTGCGCAACGTGAGTGTCCCGCCGTCGAGCATGGCCCGCCCGGCATTGGTCAGCAGGTTGTGGAAAGCCCGTTCCAACTGGGCGCGGCTGCCGTGTATTGGGGGGATGTCCTCGCCCCATTCCCGCGCGATGGTCACGGCAGGGTGGCCGTAAGTGAATTCTTGCGCCAGCCGCTCCAGCATGCGATGGAGGTCGAGCGTTTCCCAGCGCCAGGTCTCGCGGCTATCCAGTGCTACGGCCACGTGGCCCAGGTCGTCGGCCAGCCGCTTGATGCGGGCCAGTATCTGCTGGATGACTTCGATGGAGCGCTCACCCTCTGGGTTTCCCTCCACCAGTTTGGTCAGCGCCTGTACTCGCTGGGTGAGCACAAAGTAGGTCGTGCCGCCGATGTCGTGGCCTACCTCGCGCGCCAGGAGGCGCAGTTCCTCCTCGACCTGCTGCTTTCGACGGCGTAACTCTTGCCATTCAAAGCCGCGTTCGATGCGCACGATCCACTGGTCCAGTGGCTCGGACTTGTTGACAAAGTCTTTTGCTCCCCCGCGCATGGACGCGACCACGTTCTCATATACGCCATAAGCACTGAGCATGATGACGTAGGTCTGTTCCAGCATGTGCTTCTCGTGCATCAAACTCAGTACTTGCATCCCATCCAGTTCTGGCATGTTGATGTCGAGCAGCATCACGTCGTAGGGGGTTTGCTCCAGCCGGGCCAGTGCCTCTTTCCCACCTGGCGTAGATTCCACTTTCCAGCCTTGTGCTGCAAAGGTGGGGTTGCCGAGGAAAGCGACGATTTCCTCGCGGAAGAAGGGCTCGTCGTCTACTACAAGGATCGTTTTCTGTTCTTTTGCCATTGTTAGTCTTCCTTTAACGGTAGTTCAAGCACAAAGCATGTACCTTCGTCGTCGGCCTTCCAGGTGAGCGTACCGCCGTATTGGGTCTCTACTGTTTCCTGTGCCAGCGCCCACTCGAAGTGAAGGGGTGATAGTTCCCCGGGCGAGCCGGTCGCTGGTTGGAGGATGTGCGAGATTTTTTCGCTCGGCTGGGCCTCCGGCGCGCGCGTCTCTGCGCGTACACGCTGACCGTCGGCAGATAACGAGGTGCGCACCTCAATGAAGCCGCCATCTGTCGCAAGAGCTTCCATTGTCAGGCGCATGATTGTGACTAGAACGCCGAACAGTTCATTAGGCTCAATGAACAGTGGTGGCAGGTCTTTGTAGACGACGTGTATTTCTACTCCACGCCGTTGACGTTCGGCTGCCAGCCAGATGAGGGCCTCACGCACCACATCGTTCCACTGGGTGGTCGTGCGGGTAAAGCCGATGCGCTGCGAGTATTTGAGCAGGCCCAGCAGTTTGTTGTTCGCCTCGTTCAGGTTGGCCTCGATGATGTCCAGCCGCCTGGTGAATTGGGATGCCCCCCCTCCAACTCCCCCCCGCGAGGGGGGAGGGCTGTTTCCCTCTCCAACTCCCCCCCGCGAGGGAGGAGGGCTTGTCCCCTTTCCGGCTTCCTCCTGAGAAGGGAGAGATCTCGGTATGTCACGGAGGTCGCTGCGCAGATTGGCCAACGCCAGGCGGGCCACGGCCAATGGATTTGCCGCCTCGTGCTGTATCCGCTGCGCGAGGGTGCCAAAGGAGGCGACCCGCTGCATGCGCATCGCGGTCACTCCCACGTCGTTCAGGGCCTTGAGATAGCGAGCCCCCTCGAGTACGCCGCAGATGGCCGTAGAGAGCAAGCGCAGGTACATCTCGTCGTCGTCGGTGAACCAATCGCGGTGGCCGGGCCCGCTGGGGATCTTGTTGACCAACTCGAAGGTGCCGAGCACCTCGTCGCCCAGCCGCAGGGGGATGCCCAGGAAGGAGCGGTAGACGCCGGAGGGGAGGTGTGAGGCTATTTCTGCAACGTGAGGGTCGTTCCAGTTCTCCAGCGCGGCAGCTTCGCGTATCTGGATAGCTGTTCCAGTGTGGACGATGTGGCCCGGCAGTCCCTCGCCTTCCACATACGTCAGTTTGCCGACCAGGGGGCCGGGGAGGCCGCTGGCGGCTTGCAGTATTACCTGGTGGACATCATCCTCGGCTCGCAGGTAGATCAGGCAGCCTTCTGTGCGGAAGCCCTGCCTGACACGGTCGGCTACGGCCTGTAGCATCTCGGCGACGGGCCGTCGTGGGTCCAGTTCGCCGCTGATGTCCAGCAAGAGCCGAAAGTAGCGGGCACGGCGTTTTTCTCGCTCGTAGCGTTGAGAATTCTCGATGGCGATGCCCACCATCGCGGCTACGTGGCTCAGCAGTGCCTCGTCACGAGCGTCGAAGTGTTCTCCCTCGGCCTTCCCAGAGACCCGCAACACGCCGAGCACGATAAACCCGTCTCTGGAGAGAATCGGTACCCCCAGGTAAGCCAGGCTCGATTTGGCGCTGATCTCGGAGTATTTCTTGCTCCAGACCAGGTCCTCGGCGATACGTCGCAATTCCTCGTTGTCCTTGACGTCGGCGATGCGCAGCGGCCGTCCGCGTCTGGCGATCCAGCCGGTCAATCCTTCCCCTGGCTCGTACTCCACCCGCTCGGTGGGCATCTTTGCGCTTTCCAGGAGTCCGGTTGTACCGCGCAGGACGTAACGGCCGGTGATGTCGTCGCGCAGGAAGATGGAGGAGCCGCCAGCGCCGAGCCGCCCACGGGCGTAGCCCACGACCAGATCCATCAATCGGTCGCGGTTCAACTCGCTGTAGATTTCCAGTAGGTCTTGATCAAACCCCGTCGCCTGGCTCATATTGGACTCCTGGATTGGTAGATTGGTACATTTTCCTGCATGCGCTCTGTGCCGGCGTTCTGTTTCCGCAGCCACAGGTAGAGTACCACGGCCACCACCAGGGCAAAGATGGCGGTCAGGGGAACGGAGACGCCAACGAGTTGACCCAAGTCCATCATATCTCCTCGGTTTGCAGAGCAGTTGGATAGCAACGCAGGTAAGAATTCTACGCCAGGGGCGAGAAAAGTCAAGTTGGGCTTGTGTCCAGCGAGTTGCCCCCCGCGCCCGTTTTGTGGTACAATAGATGACGCTATTGAGGTTCCTACCTGCCTACTTCAACAATCGTGGCTAGTGATGCTAGGGGTGATTATCATGGCTCAACAGAAGATACTGGTCGTGGATGACGATGTACGATTACATCGCTTGATGGAACTGAGCCTGCGGCGAATAGGCTTTCAGGTCATTACAGCGACAACGGGAGAGGAGGGTGTGGAGAAAGTTCGCACGGAGAAACCGGATTTGGTACTGATGGACATGATGATGCCGGGCATAGACGGCTTTGAGGCCACCAGGCGTATTCGTCGGTTGCCAGAGGGCCGTCACCTTCCCATTATTTTCCTCTCCGCCCTCGACGAGATGGATGCGAAGGTGAGAGCCCTGCGCGGGGGAGGGAGCGACTACGTTACCAAGCCAGTGAAGGTGGGCGAGTTACTGGCTCGCATCGAGGTCCAGTTGCGGCCAGAAGTTTCCGTCCCAGGGCAGTTGATCACCGTATTCGGCAGCAAAGCAGGCGTGGGCACTACTACGCTGGCGGTCAATCTTGCTCTGGCCCTGCGCAGGGTTTCGCAGAAAGACATTCTGTTGGTGGATTGGCAGCGCCCCCTCGGGGATATTGCACTCTTTTTGGGCCTGCCAGAGGTGCGTATGAT
>JAUXFI010000135.1 GCA_030620125.1 Anaerolineae bacterium | reverse complement strand
TGCTTGATGGTTTTCCATTTGCTGTGACCAGACATACGTTACCCTCCACTGTTATCTGAGTAGACAAGTAGACAAGTAAATAGGTAGACGAGGGCCTTGTGTACTTGTCTACTCGTGTACTTGTATACTTTAGATTATACCACCGTGCGCCCTGGTCATGCAAGCGCAGCCAGTGCTAGATCTTGCAGATTGTTCATTGTCTCATTGTTCATTGCCCCAACCGGCTGCCCACGAAATCGCGCTTGCCACGGATAAAAGCAGCGACGTCCATTGGCCGCTTGCCGGCCAACTGCACCTCATCCAGGCGCAACGCACCCTCACCCGTAGCGACGGCTACTCCATCCACCAGGGCGACCACTGTGCCCGGTGTCGCCTCTCCCTGCCAGGCGGGCAGTGGCACAGCCCGCAGCACCTTGAGCCGCTGCCCGCGCCACGTCGTGAACGCGCCCAGCCGGAGGGTGAACGCCCGCACTTGCCGGTCCAACTCGACCACCGGGCGCGACCAATCGAGCAGGCCGTCCTCCTTGCGCAGTTGCCTGGCGTAGGTCGCTCCCTCCTCCGGTTGGGGCCGGGGCGGCAAATCTCCTGCCAGGTATGCAGGCAACGTCTCTATCAGCAACTCTGCTCCCAGCCGCGCCAGCCGCTCCCCCAACGTCGCCCGCGTGTCGTCGGGCAGGATCGGCTCCTCCCGCTGGGCCAGGATGGGGCCTGTATCCAACCCCGCGTCCATCTGCATGATCGTCACGCCGGTGACCTCGTCGCCAGCCAGTATCGCCGCCTCTATCGGGGCAGCGCCCCGCCAGCGAGGAAGCAGCGACGCATGGACGTTGATGCATCCGTGGGGAGGCAGGTCGAGCACGTCCTGTCGCAATATCTGCCCGAAGGCCGCCACGACGAAAACATCTGGCCTCCACGCCGCCAGTTGAGCCACAGCCTCCGGCGCGCGCAGCGACTGTGGCTGAGATAACGGCAGTCCCCGCTCCAGCGCCGCCTGCTTGACCTCTGACAGCGACAACCGCCGCCCGCGCCCGGCTGGCCGGTCCGGCTGCGTGACGACGCCGACCACCTTGTGTATGTCGGCCAGAGCCTCCAACACCGGGACGGCGAACTCAGGTGTGCCCATAAAAACGACTCGCGCCATAACAACCTGATTGTAGCACGGGTCGGCGCAAGCGGCAAATTGGCTGGCCTTTGACTTTTTGGCGCAATGATGCTAAACTCTCTGCAGTCTAAAATCCTGGCTGCTAATCAACGTTGATCCACGCTGGTCTTTTTTCGTTCGGCAAGGTCTCCGGCCACAGCCGGGTAGCTCGATCAGAGACCTTCCCCAACGGCGTAGGTCCGCAGCAGACCCGGAGCGCAGTTGACAACTCTGCAATAATCGCTACAATAAGCGGCATATATTCGTCGGTGGAGCGCGGCGCGTGGGCGCTTCATCAAATCCAACGAGCATAGGGAGGTAAGACAAAATGGCAGAGGAAATGGTTGGCACGCCTGCGGGTGGCGAGGAGATTACGCAGGATGATAAGCTGTGGGCACTCTTGAGTTATATTTTCTGCCCCTTGATCGGCATCGTCGTGCTGTTGATAGAGGACAAGAAGAATCGCCCGTTCCTCAAGTATAACGCAGTGGTGTCCATCATCCTGGGCATCGTGGGGGTTCTTCTCAGTTGGGCTTGCATCGGCATATTAGTGTGGTTCTACGCCATCTACCTGGGCATCAAGTCCTATCAGGGCGAGTGGGTAGAAGTCCCGGTCATCTCTGACTTTGTAAAGAACCAGGGCTGGGCGTAGATTTGTTCTATACAATCAATACAATCAATATAAGGAGGCAAAGAAAATGGCTGAAGAAATGGTTGGCGGAGAAATCACGCAAGATGACAAGCTATGGGCACTTTTGAGCTGGCTCTTCTGGCCCATCGCGATCGTCGTCCTCCTGCTGGAGGACAAGAAGCAGCGCCCCTTCATCAAGTATCACGCTGTCCAGTCCCTCGTGCTGGCCGCAGTGGGCTGGATCATTGGTCTGGTGCTCAGTTTCATCGGCGTTGGCTGCGTCCTTTGGGTCATTTGGCTCATTTACGTGATCTATCTGGCCGTCAAGTCCTACCAGGGCGAGTGGGTCACCATTCCCGGGGTGACTGACTTTTGCAAGAACCAGGGCTGGATCTAGTACAGCTCGGCGGGCATCCTTCGTCAGTTATTCACTCAGAGAGAATCGTCAGATCCCCATCTAGGAGGCAGTTTTGCCGCTCAAGGCAGGGATTTGGTGATTCCTGGCGGGCGTGCAACTGGTGATGGACTCGTGCCGTCGTGTACCAGCCCCCCCTGAGACGAGGTACAGGGAGGCCCTTCCCCGCTACGGAGAAGGGCTTTTCCTTTTGCCTGCGCTGTGGTAAGATAACACACTAATGAACAATGAAGCAATGAATCAATGAACAATGAGAGCACAGGCTGCAATCCTGTGTGCTGAGATGTCGTTCATTGGAACGGAGTCCCAATGTCCCCACGCCCCAAACGCTGGCAAGTCGCACCACCCGCCCCGCCCAGCCACATCGCCCGCTTTTCCGACTTGCACCCCATCGTCGTGCAGGTGCTCTACAATCGTGGTGTCACAGACCCGGCTGAGGTGGCTGCATTCCTCACGGGCGAGCACGGCGAGGCCAGCCCCTTCGATCTGAAAGATATGCCCGCTGCCATCACCCGCCTACGACAGGCGCTGCGCGCCGGCGAGCCCATCGTCGTATACGGCGACTTTGACGCCGACGGGATCACCGCGACAGCGCTCCTGGTCCAGACACTGCGGGCGCTCGGGGGCCGCGTGCGCCCCTACATCCCCCACCGCTTAGACGAGGGATACGGCCTGCACGAGGAGGCCCTGACCCAACTGGCCAGCGACGGCATCCGCGTCGCCGTCACCGTGGACTGTGGCGCGCGCGCGCTGGACGAGGTCGCCTGCGCCAACCGGCTGGGCCTCGACGTCATCATCACCGACCATCACTCCGTCGGAGCCAAATTGCCCGCCGCCGTGGCCGTGGTTGACCCCAAGCGAGCCGACAGTCGCTACCCGTTCGGCGAACTGGCCGGGGTAGGAGTCGCCTACAAACTGGCCCAGGCCCTGCTGCGCAGCCACCGGCAGACCCCTGTAACCACGCGAGAGGTGCGGCTGGAGGAGGGAGACCTGGTGGACCTGGTCGCACTGGGAACCGTGGCCGACCTGGTACCTCTCGTGGGCGAAAATCGCGCGCTGGTGCACCGTGGACTGGAACGCATCAACCGTATGGAGCGCCCAGGCGTCGAGGCTCTCTGCCGCCAGGCTAACCTCAAGCCTGGGCAGGTGGACACCACCGCCATAGGCTACGTGCTGGGGCCACGGATCAATGCCGCCGGGCGGCTGGCTCACGCCAAAGTCGCCTATCAACTTTTGGAGACCGAGTACCCCGCCGAAGCCGAACGGCTGGCCGGCGAGTTGAGTCGGCTGAACCGCGAGCGCCAGCAGATCACGCTAGGGACCCACGAGCAGGCCCGCCAGATTGCCCTGGACACGGTGGACGAAGCGCCTCTCATCTTTGCCGCCGCGCCCGACTTTCCGGCCGGCATCGTTGGCCTCGTCGCCAGCCGGCTGGTTGACGAGTTCTACCGTCCCGCCGTCGTCGTCGAAGTGGGCAAAGAGGTCAGCCACGGCTCCGCCCGCTCCATCGAGGAATTCCACATCACCCGCGCGCTTGACGAGTGTACTGACCTGCTGGTCCGCCACGGGGGACACGCCGCTGCCGCTGGTTTCACTGTCTCGAATCAGCACCTGGACGGGCTGGCCGAGCGGCTGCGGACGCTGGCCGCCGAGCAACTGGCCGGCGTTGACCTGACCCCTGTCCTGGCTGTGGATGCAGATGTCGAGCTTGCCCAGATGTCGTGGGAACTGCAACGCGAATTGACACAACTGGAGCCGTGTGGTTACGCTAACCCCCACCCCCTTTTCCTCAGCCGGAACGTCCGTCTCCTGGGCCAGCGGGCCGTGGGAAAAGAAGGGAGACACCTCAAACTCACACTTTCCGATGGGCGTGTCACCTGGGGCGGCATCGCCTTCCGGCAGGGAGAATGGGCCGGCGAACTGCCCGACCGGGTGGACCTCGTCTACCACCTTGAAATCAACGAATGGAACGACCGGCGGCGGCTCCAGTTGAACGTGCAGGACATCCGGCCGGCAGGGTTGGACGAGGCTGTTCCCCACGCCGAAATCCTCAAATCCCAATGACGCCATCCCAAAGCCCAAACCCCAAAGCTCAAACCCCAAGACGATCTGGCCGTTGTTCATTGTTCATCGTTTCATTGTTCATTGTTCATTGGTCATTGGTCATTTTTGCCTGGCCTGTTGCCGCGCAAGACTCACCACCAGATCCTCGTTTCGGGGCGGTCGAAGCCTTCCGCGATCCCGTCGCCGCGGCCGAGGCGCGCGTGGGCTGGGACCGCATCCTCTTTTACTGGTCAGAGCTGCAGCCCGGCGGCCCCGATGATTGGAACGGCCACCACGTGCCCGACGATTGGTTGAGCCTGGCCGCTGGTCAGGGGCGCGAGGTAGTTGGACTCTTAAAGTACACCCCCGCCTGGGCCACCGATGGCTCGCCCGGCTGCGGCGTTCCACGGGGGCTGGATCTGCCGGTGGACGACCCCGGCAACCTGTGGGCGGCGTTCGTGCGCCGCGTTGCCGGGACGTATGCCGGACGCATCAACCGCTGGATCGTATGGAACGAGCCGGACATCGCCCCAGATACCTACGGGGCTGAATGGTGCGGCTCAATGGAGGAGTACTACCAACTGCTCAAAGTCGCCTACCTGGCCGCTCACCAGGCCAACCCCGACGTCACCATACACCTGGCAGGCACGACCACCTGGCACGACAAGACCTATCTGCGTCGCTTCCTGGCCCTGGCCACCCAGGACCCCACAGGCCCTGAGCACGGTTACTACTTTGACGTTGTGTCCCTACACATTTACTTCCGGACAGAGACTGTTCCCGATATCTTTGGCGAGACCCGCGCGGCCCTGGCTGCCTACGGCCTCCGGAAACCCGTATGGCTCAACGAGACCAACGCCCCGCCCAATTCCGACCCTCAGTGGCCTATGGCGGCAGCCAACTATGAGATCAGCCTGGAGGAACAGTCCAGCTTCTTGTTACAGTCCTTTGCCCTGGCGCTCAGCCAGGGGGCAGAACGTATCGCCGTCTACAAATGGTTCGATAACGACCTGCCGCCAAATTTCGAGCCTTTTGGCATCATGCGCCCCGACTTTAGCCACCGCCCGGCCTTCGATGCCTACCGGCTGATCACGACAAACTATGCCGGTACCGTCTCTGCCCGCGAGGGTCGCCACTCACTCTACACGGTGGTCACCCTCGAGCGGGGCGGTCTCACCACGCGCGTTCTCTGGGCGCGCACGGAGGCCGACGCAACTGTGTCGCTGCCCGCCCTGGCTGCACAAGCGCGGCTGATTGACCAAACCGGCGCAGAGCAAGTGATCGAGCCGGTGGACGGACAATACACACTCGCGTTGCCCAGGGCCCGTTGTGCTGACAGCAGGGGCTGCATCATCGGCGGCCCCACCTACCTGCTCGTCGAGGAGGCCGGCAGCGCGCCACCTCCGGCTGAGACTCTCACGCCCACGCCAACCGAGCTACCGGTGGAGACCGTCACGCCTGTGCTGACGGAGACCGTCACCCTCGCGCCAACGGAGACTCCCACAACTACCATCCCCTCAGACACCCCCACACCCTCTCCCACCCACACCCCAACACCCTCGCCCACCCACAC
>JAUXFI010000126.1 GCA_030620125.1 Anaerolineae bacterium | reverse complement strand
TCGGTGATACCCAATCGCTCCGCCAGCGCGATCTGCGCCTTGCGGCCCTTGCCACTGATGGCGTACAGCTTCTCCCGATCCACCCAGCCCCGCTGCTCCGGCACGGTTGGCTTGAGCAGTTTGGCCGAAAGCGGCCGGAGCAGGTAGCCCCGCAGGCCGCTTTCGCGCTCGACGGTGTTGAGGGTGGGCCGTTTCTGGCTCTTGGGCCTCTGCCCGACGACCTCGCCGGTGAAGACAAAGTGATAGCCGTGAGCCTCCATCCAGGCCCTTGCCTGGCGTAACATAAAGATGCGACAGTCTACGCAGGGGTTCATCCCTGAACCGTAGCCGTAACGAGGGTGGAGCACCAACGGCAGGTACTCGTCGGAGACGTCAATCACTCGTAGATTCACCCCAAGCATCGCAGCCGCCTGCTCGACGTCGGAAGGCCCGCTCACGCGGTTACGCCCGACGAAGGAGAAGCCGGTGCGAAAGTACAACGCAGTGACCTTGATCCCCTGCTCAAGGATGATTCGGGTAGCCAGGATGCTATCAAGCCCACCAGAAAACAGGCTTACCGCCTTGATCTGTTCGTTATCGCTCATTACCGGGGAGGATACCATAGGGCGGGGAGATCGTCAACTCGCGTTGAGGGTCGGTACAAACGTCAGAAGGAATCGGGGAAAGATGACACTAACACTAGTTGGTGCGCGAGATCCAGGCCGCCGTGCGCCCGCATTGGCGATTGCTTCTTCCTGGCCGTAAGGCCAAGTGAAACGGAGACCAGCAATTCCCGTTTTGGCGTCAAGACCTGACAGGTTTACGCGAATTTCGTGACTTGAGGCCCCATTTGTCATTCGGGGACTGTGTTAAACAGCAAATCTTGGGTAAAAACCTGTCAGGTCTGATCATATCGGGAATTGCTGCGGAGACCACGCGCAAACGCGGGGGCAGACAGGCTCAAAGGGGATGTGTCAACTCCCAATCAGCGGCAAGTAGATGTTGTGGCTTGGGACGGTGAAATATAGCCGTGTCTGGTTCCCAAGTTCGTCGGTATAGGCGACGTTGCCCTGCTCGCCTGGGCGGGGCGGCAGGTCGCTCCAGTCCATCGCGTAGGCTCCGCCAGAACCGGCCTGCACCTGGCGGGAGCCACCTCCCAGGGCGATTTGGAGCCACGCCATGGCTGGTGCAGTGCCAGTCAGGATTCCCGTCTGCCGGTCAAAGACCGCCGTCAGCGCTGGTACAGTGAAAGTCGTCACGCCCCCCGCTGCCTCGACGATGATCTGGTCGCCACCAGCCACCGGTACTGACTCCTGCTGGGCATCGGTCAGATAGACGTAGAACCAGCCGCTGTACCAGGAAGTATCAACGCCGCTGCCCTTGAAGCCCCCGCCCGCATCGCGCAGTGTGACGGTCACCACCCCTGGCCCTGGTGACAGGCCATTGACGTAGTGTTCCTCCAACGTCACTTCGACGTGAGGCACGGCGTAGTCCAGCGTGACGCGGTGACCGTCCGGGTGCAGGTAGACGACCTCGCCGCTGCTGCCAGTACCGATGTCCACCACACCGCCGAAATCCACGCTATAGGTACCAGCGACCGTCGCCGTGACCGGCCAATAGTCCCAACAGTAGTTGACAGAGACCATCAACCGCGCCCCGGAGGAAGCCTCGCCCGAGACAGTGTCGGCTTGCCGGTCGGCCCACGCTGTCAGGTGGGGCAGCGCCGCCGTCATCACCTCACCGGCCAGGTCGGCGGCCAGCGTCTGGTCAGCCTTCAGGAGCAGAGGATCGTAGGAAGCATCGTACAAATAGAACGCAGCGTGCCCAGATTTGTCAAGGGTGATAGTCTCGGTATAGAGCAGCGCGCCATCGGCGCTCAGCAGCGTTAGCGTCAGAGGGGTGTAGACAGGGCCGAGCACGTAGACCAAGTTGCCTCCCAACGCTGCTTCGAGGCGCGGTACGTAGTGGGCCACCCAGACTTCATTGCCGTTCTCGTCGGTCCAGGTGACCTCAATCTCGTCGCCCCGTTCTAGGTCTACTTCACCGCCTAGGTCAAGGGCATAGGTGCCTGCCGCCGTGGAGGTGACGATCCAGGTGCGGCTTGACCCATCCCAGTAGTCGCCGCCGCGCCAGGTGACATCCAGAGGTACGTTGCGTGGAGCCTGACCGGAGAGGACGTCGGTGGCGCAGTCGGCCTGCACCGTCAGCGTGGGCACGGTGACGATGGTCAACGTATCCCCGGAGGCGACCTCCACGGTGTCCCCAGCCTCGATGATGGCTGGCACGTCCCAGTTCTGGTACAGGTAAGCCTCGAAGGAACCGTCATAGCCAGACTGAGTTGTAGCCGTCGCCTTGACACGCCCCGATGCATCGCGCAGGGTGATGGCGACGTCTGATTCGGCGGGGAGCACGCCGGCGACGTAGTTGCTGCCGCTTTGCACACGCACGACCGGCACGGTGAACTCCAGGTAAACCTCGTGGCCTTCCGGGTTGACGTAGAAGACGGCCCCCTGGTGCCCCGGCTGGAACGTCGTCAGGCTGCTAAAGTCGGCGGTGTAGATGCCAGTGGCGGTGCTGGTCACCCAGATAGTGTAGTCGTAGCTGGGATAGTCAGGTGGGCCGCCTCCGGTCTGATACCGGCCAGCACGCGATAGGCCAACCCGCAGCGGGCTACTGGGTGGTGCCTGTCCGCTGACGGTCGAATTCATCAAGTCGGCGTAGGCGGTCAAGAGGGGTACCGCCAGCCCTGTCTCCTCGCCATCCTGCGCGGTCACGGTCACCTGGTCGCCAACGAGCAGCCGCAACTCGCCGTCCCAGTCGTAGTCGTAGAAGTGGCCGTTATTGTAGACCTGAACGAAATGCACGTCCCGTGGGACGCCGCTGCTCCCCCATACAGTGACCGTCACCTGCTCGCCGCCGTTGACCTGCCCCGTCAGCCGGTAGTTTCCCAGACAGGCACGCAGGAAGGGGACGGCGAAACGGCGGTAGGCCTGGTGCCCGGCAGCGTTGGTCACGTAGACGGCGCCGTAGTCTCCGGCAACGACGTCGGCCAGGCCGGTGAAGTCGGCCGCGTAGGTGCCCGTCAACGTGGCCGTGATAGAAAGGTTGTAGTCAGGATCGCCAAACGGCGGGCCGTAGGTATACTCGTATCCCAGCGGCCCCCGATACAGGTCCACCTGCACCGGTGCGCTAACCGGGGCCTCGCCGTTGACGACGTCACTCGCCGGGTCGGGGCGGGCGGTGAGCGCCGGGACGGTCAGGCTCACGACCTGCCCCGCCGCCGTGACAACGACAGTGTCGCTGACCTGGGAGGGCGGATAGAAGTAAACGCTGAATGCGCCGTTGGACGAGGAACAGCCATAGTAAGAATCGTGGAGAGCGCCCGCGTCGTCGTGGAGCGTGGCGGTGATAGTCGTGCAGGGCGCGACGACCCCACCCACGTAAGTGCTTTCAACACCGACCTGCAGGAAGGGGACATCATAGCTGGCGTAGACGTGGTTGCCGGCCTCGTCCGCATCGGCGTGGAAGACGTAGCCGTAGTCACGCGGCGTCACTGGTGTCATGCCGCCGAAATCGGCCTGGTAGTCGCCGGTGGCCGTGGCGGTGACTGTCTGTTGGTAGGCGACGCCAGGGTCGCCGTAGCGATAGAAGTAGACTTCCAGCGTTGCCGTTGGCGGGGACTGGCCATAGACGGACGCTGTGCTCTGATCGGCCAGCGCTGTGAGAAGCGGGACGGTCAGCGAGATAGTCTGGCCGGGCTGGACGGCCTGCAGGACGTCGCCCGGTTCAATGAGGGGGTAGCAGTAGCCGCCCCCTCCACCGCCCCCCGTGCCCCCGTAGTACGTCTCGTAGAGCGTGGCGGCGTAGAGGTAGCCGCCACTGCCGTTGGGGAAGGGGGTGGCCGTGGCCTCGGCTATCATCGTGCCGTCGCGGGTCAGGCTCAGCGCGATGGGCTCCGGCCGGGGGGCGGAGCCGCTGGCGAGGTGGCTATGTAGCCCCAGGTTGAGTGTGAGCGTGGTCACTTGTTGGCCGCTCGACGGGGCCGACTGTGCTGCACTGGCGGCGTCCAACCCCTGCCGCCACCAGGCTGCATCTTCCGGGGTCGCCTCACCAGGCGCAGTGACGCGGGCCACCTCCGGCCAGCGACGCACCTGGGGCGGCAGGCCAACTGGCGCGGTGACGACGAAGCCGACGCCGCCCAGCAAAGGCTCAAAGGTGACAACGCGTCCCTGGGCCTTCAGCGCTGCTAGTCGCTCCTCGACGACCGCACTTCGCACCTGCCAGCCAGCCTGGTGTGCCTTCACTGCCAATGGCCAGGGACCTGACGCCGGCGACGTTTCAGGGGGCACGAGCCACAGGACGGCGACGCCGGCCGGCTGATCCTGCGAGGGAGCGGCGACAGCGGTCGGGCGTAGTGTGAGCAGCAGCACGCAGACGGCCGCAAGTCCGATGGCGAGGGGGAACCAGAGACGGAAGATGGAACGGGTTGGCTGGGTCATCACACACCTCCTAATGCGTAAAACGTAATGCGTAATGTTACCTTGTTTCCACTACCGGGAGCAGCGCCAGTGCCTCCGGGTCCAGGGAGAGGGTGATGGGTTCGCCAGGAGCAGGCAGTGCGGCGCTGGCTGGAAAGTTAAAAGTCAGTTCATCGCCGCTGGCGTGGCGCACGCCCACCCGGTAGTGCTCGCCACGGAAGGAACGTTCGGTGACCACTCCCTGCAGGACGTTGGGGCCGGTCCCATCCAGCCGCGCTGCCTCTGGTCGAATCAACAACTGTGTTGTAAATCCCAAACCCCAAAGCCCAAAGCCCAAATCTTTAACCTGCAACGTGCCAAGCGCGGTCTCGACCAGACCCTGCCCAACCACGCGCGCATCGAGCAGGTTAGTCAGCCCCAGGAAGCGGGCAGCCCAGGCCGAGGCCGGTCGCCGGTAGACCTCCTCCGGCGTCCCCGCCTGCACCACCCGCCCGGCCCGCATCAGCACCACCCGGCCGGCGATGGCGAAGGCTTCCTCCTGGTCGTGGGTGACGTAGATAGCGGTCACGCCGGCCCGCCGGAGGATGCCGGGTAATTCGTCCATCAGTCGCTCGCGCAGCGCCCGGTCCAACGCGCCCAGCGGCTCGTCGAGCATCAGCAACCGAGGTTGAGGGGACAGGCTGCGGGCCAGTGCTACCCGCTGTCGCTCCCCGCCCGAGAGTTGGTTCACATCGCGGTGCTCAAAGCCCGCCAGCCCAACCAACTCTAGCGCCTCGGCCACTCGCGCCGCCACCATCTCGCGGCTCAACCCCTGCATCCGCAATCCGAAGGCGACGTTGCCAAAGACGTCCTTGTGCGGAAAGAGGGCGTATTCCTGGAACATTAACCCAAAGCCGCGCAGGTGCGGGGGCACGTGGGCCACGTCCTCCCCGTCTACCAACATCTGGCCGCTATCGGGCGTCTCCAAGCCGGCAATGAGCCGCAGCAGCGTCGTCTTGCCGCAGCCGGAGGGGCCGAGCAGGCATACGATCTCTTCCCTCTCGACGGTGAAACTGACGCCGGCCAGTGTCCAGCCATCGGGGTAGGATTTGCAGACTTGGCAAACTTTTAGAAGAGGCATTCTCATACCACAAGAGTTGCTGGATGCACTGAACCGAAAAAAAAAGAGCGGGAACAATCCTGCAAAGCCTGGATTGCTCCCATTCTATTACGCCTCAACTCAATTGTCAATGCAGCACCTACACGATCACCTCCAGTGCCTCCTCCTCCAGCAGGCAGTCCACCGCATGATCGGGCTACCAACTCACTCAAACTACGTCACCTTCGCCGCCTGGTAGTCACTGTAGCCGCCGATGTACTCGGTCAGCGATCCCTCGTCCAATTCGACGATGCGGCCCGCCACCCGGTCCAGGAAATACCGGTCGTGGGAGATGACGAACACTGTGCCCTCGAAATCGGCCAGCGCATCTTCCAACACCTCGGCGGAAGGGATGTCCAGGTTGTTGGTCGGCTCGTCGAGCAGCAGGAAATTGGCGTCCGAGAGCATTAGCAGGGCCATCTGCAAGCGGCTGCGCTCCCCACCCGATAGGTTCGCCACCAATCCCCGCGC
>JAUXFI010000193.1 GCA_030620125.1 Anaerolineae bacterium | reverse complement strand
TGGAGGCGGCCTGGCTGGCGACGCGCACGAGGGATGTGCAGCGCTTTTGGCGGTTGCGTTCCTGGCGGGCGGTCTACGACACCTCCCCCACTCCCGATCACATCCTGGCCAGTTGCTCCATCCCGCTGGTCTACCCCTGGACGCGGGTGACAGGTCACCACTACTGGGGCGGGGCCGTGATGTTGTGAGACGAGCGCGGAAACGACGAGCGTTTAGTGGAGCGAGACTGGCCAGGCGAAGATAAACGGTCCAGGTACTCCTCCGACCAGACGGCCACGCCGTGCCGCAGCAGGAGCGCTGCCGTCACACCCTGGCCCGCCACCAGCCGTCCACTGAGCGTGCCGTCGTAGATGGAGGTGCTGCCGCAGGAGGGACTGCGCTGCTTGAGGATAGCCATGGTGATGCTACACCTTCGCGCCGCCGCTAGTGCACACTCCGCCCCGCGCAGATAGGCCCCGGTCACGTCTTCCCCCTCGGCCGTCACCACCCGCGCCTGGCCATCCAGCACGTCCTCGCCATCGCCGCCCACGATCTCGGCCGGCGGGCGGGGCACCGGCAAGCCCCCCGCTACCTCGGGGCAGACCGGCACGACGCGCCCCTGCGCTGCCAGCGCGATCAGTTCCGGCTGGGGGCGTGCACCGCCGTCATAGGCACATGGGATGCCCAGCAGACATGCGCTCACCATGTAGCTCGGCCCGTCGCTCACGTCCATCACACTTGTGCCCGCGCGCGGCGCTTCGCCATCGCCTTGTACAGCAAGCTCAGCAGGAAAGCGACCCCGGATACGAGGATGATCGTCGCCCCAGAAGTCAGGTTCAGCACATAAGAAAGCCACAGGCCCGTCGTCGTGAAGACGATGCCCAGGACGACGGAGAGCACCATCATCTTTTTGAGGCTGGACGTGAACTGCTCGCTGATGGCGGCTGGCAGCGTCAGCAGCGCGATGACCATGATCAGCCCCACGACGCGCATCAGCATCACCACGGTCAGGGCAACCAGGCACAGTAATGTGATGTAGATCGCATCCACCGGCACATTCTCGACAGTAGCGAAAGTCTCGTCATAGGATATCGCCAACATCTCCTTGTAAAAGACAACGACCAGCGCGACGATGACGACGTCGAGGATCGCCATTATGATAAGGTCGCTGCGCGGCACTGTCAGGATGCTGCCGAACAGGTAACTCATCAGGTCAACGACGTATCCCCTCGTCAAATCCACGAACACGATACCGATTGCCATGCCGATGGCCCACATCACGCCGATGATCGTGTCGGCGCGATGCCTGGTTTTGCGTTGCACCACGCCCATACCCAGCGCAGCCGCCAGACTGAACAGGATAGCGCCCCATACAGGGTTGATCCCCAGGAAGTATCCCAACCCGATGCCCCCGTATGCGGCATGCGCGATGCCGCCGCTGACGAAGACGAGGCGGTTGACGACGACATAGACGCCGATAATGCCACAGGCGAAACTCACCAGCACCCCGGCCGCCAGCGCGTGGCGCATAAAGTCAAACTGCAACGATTCAATCATGCTTCCGCCTCCTCCTCGGGATGGTGCGCGAACACGCGATGCGGTACACCGTGCGCGATCAGGTCAATCGGGCAGTGGTAAGCCCCCTCCAACATATCCGGCGTGATCTCCCTGGACTCGTGATAGAACAGACGCCGGTTGAGGCAGCCGACCGTCTTTACGTGCGAAGAAATCACGCCCATATCGTGTGAAATGAGGAGAATGGTGATATGTTCATTCAACTTCCGCAGCAGTTCGTAGATGCTGGTTGTGATGTGAGTATCCACGCTGGCCGTTGGCTCGTCCAGGAACAGGATTTGAGGCTCCGTCGCCAGCGCCCGCGCAATGTAGACTCGCTGCCGTTGGCCCGTAGACAGTTCACCGATAGGCTGGTCCTTCACGTCCAGCATCTCCACCTGTTGCAATGCCCGCGCGACGGCTCGCCGGTCTTTTGGCGTGTAATGACGCAACAACCCCCGTTGTCCCAGGCGGCCCATCAGCGCCACGTCCCACACGTTGACCGGGAAGTCGCGGTCAAAGTCCACCTGCTGAGGCACGTAGCCGATGAAGCGTCTGCCCCGCGCCGCGCTCTGCCCCAGGACACGCACGCGCCCCCGGCTGGGTTGGATCAGCCCCAGCATCACCTTGAGCAGTGTCGTCTTGCCGCCACCGTTGGGGCCGATGATGCCGACAAAGTCCTGCTCTTTGACGGACAGGTTGATGCCCTCCAGCACTGGCTTGCCATCATAGCCAGCCCACACATCTTCAAGGCATAAGACTTTGCGTCGTGTAGACAATGTACCAACTCCTTGAGGTGCGACGCACTTTTAAAGTGCGTCGCACCTCACACCTCACTCGGCCAGTACCTCGGCGAAGGTGTCCGCCACGCGATGGAGATTGTCCAACCAGTCGGGCGCCAGCGGGCTGATGAGCAGCACCTGACCGCCGATCTCCTCAGCGATGGTCTTTGCGCTCTCCGTGCTGAACTCGGGCTGCGCGAAGATGACCTTGATGTTGTTCTCCTGCGCCGTCTGGATCAGGGCGGCCATCTCGGCCGCGCTGGGGTCGCTGCCCTCGATCTGAACCGGGATCATCTCCAGGCCGTAGTCGCGGGCAAAGTAGGCCCACGCCGGGTGGAAGACCAAAAACTTGCGGCTCTCCAGCCCCGATAGTGTCTCCTGGATGCTGGTATTCAGTTCATCCAGGTCGGCCAGGAACGTCTCCAGGTTGGCCTTGTAGTCAGCCTCGTGGTCTGGGTCTACTTCGACCAGGCCGTCGTAGATCGTCTGCGCCTGGGTTTTGACAAGTGGCGGCGAGAGCCAGATGTGCGGGTCTTTGCCGCCGATGCGCTCGATCCCCTCGGACTCGTCAATAATCAGCATATCCTCGTTGGCCGAAACGATGCGTTCCATCCACGCCTCTTCGAATGGCACGCGGATGCGCACGTAGGCGTCGGCCTCACTCAACGTCTGCAGTTGCTCTGGTTTGGGCTCGTAGGTCGCCGGGCTGAAGCCGGGCGGCACCATCAACGTCACGCTGACGTGCTCCCCGCCGATGCGCTCGACAAAGTACTGCTGCGGCACGATGCTGACGACGACGTTGAGCACACCCGCAGGTTCGGCCGGCGCTTGCGTTGCCGCGCTGCCGCACCCAGCCAGGACCAGCGCCAGAATGGCCAGGGGGCAAAGCACCCGCAAAGTTCCAAGACGGACTTGCATTGTTTTCCTCCTGTGATGAGATTTGTGTCCGCCTTGCCCATCCCTGGCCAGAGTGCTATAATGGCTCGTGATGGGAGGCAGACTGAGACACGCCTTTTGTCATCGGGGCACGGGCGGCATTCCCGTGCCCTTTCTCGTTTTCAGCCCTCTTTTCGCTCGCCACCACCTCCTTCTTTCGCCTGGCACGCCGGGCAGAGGCCGAACAGTTCCAGCCAATGCTCCTGGATGGAGAAGCCAGTCAATTGCTCTACCTCCGCCAACGTCTCTTCCATGCCAGTGCAGGGAAATTCCACCGCCTGGTGGCAAGAGGTGCAGACTAGGTGATGCCCCGCCTCGCCCATTGCCACAGGCACGTAGCCGTGGCAGCCCTCTTCGGTGTGGATACGCCGCGCCAGGCCCAGTTCGGCCAGCAATTCCAGCGTGCGGTAGACGGTGACCAGACCAGTCTGTGGGTAGTGCCCCCGCGCCTGCTCGTGCACCTGCGCGGGCGTGAGCGCCTGTGTGGCCCCAGCCACCACGCGCAGCACCGCACGCCGGGGCCGGGTCAGCCGACAACCGGCGGCGCTCAACTCCTGTGCCATAAGCATCTCGTCCAACGTGTCACTCCTGTAATTGAAAACTATTTTCAACTGGCGACATTATACTACCTCCGGGCCGGATTGTCAAGGGGAAACTTCCCGGGGAACTATGGCAGCCAGGTGGGGGCGGTGCTGACCTCGGCCAGCAGCACCGGCTCGCCCGCCGGGAGTTCCAGCAGCCACAGTTCTGGCCGGACGTAGGGGTTCGTTGGCAGTCAGCAATTCCCGTTTTAGCATCATCGCCGCGTGATATGGCATCGTAGTGGCGACTTTAGTCGCTGGTTACGCGGCTCAAACGACTAAAGTCGTTACTACGAACCCCATAACGGGAAT
>JAUXFI010000014.1 GCA_030620125.1 Anaerolineae bacterium | reverse complement strand
CTATCGGGGCGCTCGGCAGCCTCCTCCGCCAGCAGGCTCGTCTTGGGCGACCCAAAGACCGGAGGGGCAGACGGAGCCCGCTTCTTCCGCCGCCGGCTGAGCATGGCTCCCACCGATATGACGAGCAGATTCATTACCAGGAACGAGGGTTGGAAGCCGAAAGGGCCCAGGAAAAACCAGCCACTTACCTCGCCGATTTCACTCCGCCCAAAGAAGAGCACGAGCACCAGTAGAACGACGGCCACCAGGTAGGCCAGCCACCAAAAGTCGCCAAGCCACTGATAATCGCGCGGGAAAGCAGCCAGCAGAAAAATCAGCCCCACCCCGACAGCCCCAAACATTGCCTGCCGCCGCCACAAGCCGTGTAGACTGGGATCAATACTGCCCAGTTCGGCGGCGCTGTAGATCATCAGCACGCCGAAGGCAGTTAGCAGGACAGTGACCGCGAGCAGCACGTAGTCAAAGTGCCGCCAGATACGAAAGCGCTCCATCCTACCTCTTGCGCCGCCTGCGCCGGTTCGACAAGGGAATGTCGGCGACCAGGCGCGACTCGCGCCCGCTCTGGGAGACAGTCACCTGGACGCCGTCAGCGTCAATGGAGATGTGATCCGAGATCACGGCGATGATTTCGTCCTTGAGCGTGTCCAGCAATACGGGCGAGATGCTGGTTCGGTCGTGGGCCAACACCAGGCGCAACCGTTCCTTGGCAACCTTTCCGCTCGGCGATTCGTAACGACGGCCTAGCAACCGTCCGAAGAATGTCATGACAAATCTCCCCCCGAGCTCACGAAACGCAACAAGCGAGTAAGAACACCGGGCTCACGCAGCGTCAGGAACGGCACGTCCTCCCCCAGCAACCGGCGAGCAATGTTGTGAAACGCCCGCCCGGTCAGAGAACCATCGCGGGACAGGGCAACGGGCCGCCCGCGATTCGCGGCGACCAGGACGTCTTTGTCCTCCGGCACGATGCCGACGAGATCAATAGCCAGCAGATCAACGACGTCGGAGATGTCCAACATCTCACCGCGCCGCACCATGCCCGGACGGACCCGGTTGACGATCAATCGCGCGGGGCCTTTCTCCTCCGCCTCGATCAGGCCAATGACCCGATCGGCGTCGCGCACGGCAGGCACCTCCGGGTTAGTGACGATGATGATCTCGTTGGCCGGGGCGATGGCGTAACGGAAACCCTGCTCAATGCCAGCAGGCGAGTCGACCAAAATAAAATCCTGCTGATCCGCCAATTGCTCACACACACGCACCATGTCGTCAGGTTGCACCGCGCTCTTGTCGCGGGTTTGCGCAGCCGGCAGCAAAAGAAGCTCCGAAAGCCGCTTGTTGCGCACCAGCGCCTGGCGGAGCCGGCAACGCCCCTCGATCACGTCAACCAGGTCGTAGACGATGCGCTTTTCGAGACCCAACATAACGTCCAAATTGCGCAGGCCGACGTCGGCGTCAATAACCACCACCCGATGTCCACGCATTGCCAGCGCGACTCCCAGGTTGGCAACCATGGTCGTCTTGCCCACCCCACCCTTGCCGGAGGTGACCGTAATCACTCTTGCCGCCATTGACTCTCCTTATACTTTGCCCGCCCTGAAACATCGCCACGCCAGGGAACGGCCTCAATCTGCTCTTCACGCACCAGGGCCATCTCCGGCACAGACTTGCGTCGTTGCTCCTCCGGGGAGCGTGCGACGTGGCCGGCAATGCGGAGCTGCGTAGGAAGCAGATCGAGGGCACAGATCACCGCTCCTTCATCCCCAAACGCACCCGCATGCACCAACCCGCGCACCTTCCCCCATACCACAATGTCGCCGCCCGCTATCACTTCCGCCCCAGGATTGACATCACCGATGACCACGACGTGGCCCGGACGGCACAGGCGCTGACCAGAACGCAGCGTGCGTCGCACGACCAGCCCCTCGGTGACGGCCTCTTCACTTCCTTCGGCCACGACCTCCGGCCTACGCGGACGAGACGGCCCGAGGTCAATCACCAATCCCACTTCCTGAACAGCCGCCTCCGTCGTGAGGTTCGTGCTGACCACTGCCCACAGATCCACTTCGTGATGGGCGAACAGCGCGCGTACCCTCTCAATCTCGGCCCGCGTCAACTCCTGTCCCCCGACGTCGAGAGCGACACTACCGCCACGAAAGAAAGCAGGGTTGGCGCCGAGACGCGCCTCCAACGCGGGCAGTCCGGCGTCCCATCCCCCCTCCCCCAGTGTGACGAGCAGCCCCTGGCGTATGCCCTTGATGGTGATCGTATCCAGGCTCATGTATTCTCTCTCTGACACCTCGATGGCACGATCAGCACCTGGGAAACACACCCGGCGGCCCCAGCCGAAACTGGGCTTCTCCCACGTACTGATTGTAGCCCAAAAACGAGGCCATTAGGGAGTCAGAAGCGTTACAGAAACGTTGCCGTTCCCAACTCTTTCCACTCGCTCGACCAGTACACTATAGATTATAACACAGGACATAGAATCGCAAAAACTGGGCGCATCGTGCAACTGCCCGGTTTTCATCAGGCGCGTCACCCGGCGGCCCCACAGAAGCAGCCTCAATCACCAACCTCAAACTCGCCCGCGACGAAGGAATCGCCAGTCGGACGTCCGCCCGCCTCCACGATGTGCAAGCGCTGCATCGTCGCCAGCAGATACCAACCGACCTCGACCCGGTAGTGACCGGCCGGAGCGTCGGAATCCAATCTCACCTCGTAGGGATCGGCCAGTTCCTCGCCAACCGTCCACTGGCTGGTTGGATAGCTCCCTTGCACCGGCCACATATCAACCTGCCCGTGCAGTCGCCCGTCGGGGCCTACCAGGTGCACAAAGACAGTATAGTCCTCATCCAGCGCTCGTAATGCGCGCCACCGCAGGTTTACGGGGACACCCTCTCCCGGTCGCGCGCTATTCTTGGCGACCTCAGCGTCCAGCAGGAGCACCAGGTCCGCAAAGTTCGCCAACCCCTCTTGCGCCGGTGTCACCTCGACTACAGCGAGCGGGCAATCATCGGCCGGCTGGGCCAGCCAGCCGCAGCGGGCGGCCCGGTCTGCCAGGCCCACGTTCAGTGTATAGTCGCCGGCGCTCCGAGGCGCTGTGATGACGTGACGGCTGCGCAACGCCCCACCCGCGAGAGGAAAAGCAGCCGCCCCGACCTCCCGGCCGTGGGTGTCCACCCAGGCCAGGCGCACTTCCTCGTCCGTCTCGACCCCGTGCCAGGAGAGATCAACCACGAACGGCGCGCTGGCGAGGATTTCGCTGGCCAGATCATAGCCCGTCAGCCACGCGCCGCCGTCAAAGCAGTAACGCCGTTCATGAGGCAGGGCAGGCAGGGGAGCGGAAGGCGATACAATTCGCAGGGTGCTCAGTGTCAACCAGGCGCTCGCCGTCCCGTCCACCTCCAGCCCCGTATCGCCGAAGGGAGGGAACAGCCCTACCTCCAGCCTGTACTCCCCGCCTGGCAGCCAGGGTGGGATCGTCACCTCGTGGTAGTCGGACACTACCACGCCCACGGGCCAACCGTTGGTCGGGTACAGACCTGCCACAGGCCGCGCCCCGTCGCTCACCCAGCGCACTTTGCCGTCACCATCCACCAACCGCAGCCGCGCGACAAAGTCACCGTTCACCTGCGTCTCGGCCCGCCAGTAGAGCGTCAAATGGTACAACGCCCGCCCCAACGGATCGGCGCTCGCCTCGGCATCCAGCAGCCGGATCTCTTTCCCAAAGCGCGCGCCCGCCTCATCTCCGCCTTCACCCCCGTCCCCTCTCCCAAAATCGGGAGAGGGGTATCCGAAGGACTCTGCTCCCACCTCCACCAGCGGCCCCACCGAGCGCAGGTGCAGTCCCTCCAGGTGCGGCAGGTAACGCGCCAGGTAGACCGTCTGTCCCATCCCCAGGCGCGCGGCCAGTTCCGCCTGGTAGAGCACCTCGCTGCCTAGCAACAGCAAGTCGAGATCGGGCCGCACCCCCTCGATCTGTTGTAAATAGTACAGCGGGGCGAACTTTTCCACGTCGGCCAGCACCGCGCTATCCGACGCCAGCGGCAGGCTCAACACGTATTGGCCCCAGGCATAACCGCCCCGAT
The DNA here is from genome assembly GCA_030620125.1 of Anaerolineae bacterium. Next base: position 13,478 of record JAUXFI010000014.1, on the reverse strand, counting down.
TGTGGCTCTGGTCCACCAGGGGCAGGTTTAGCCATAGGCGGCTGAGGCAATGAATAATGAATAATGAAGCAATGAACAATGAACAATGAAACGGAGGCCGCCACCTAACCCTCGCCAGGGTTGAGAGAAGATCAATGAGGAAGACGATGCCGGCGCCGATCCAGATCGCAATGATCAGGTGGGCAGGGATCAGGAAGACGGAAATGTCAGGAACGTAATAGTCGAGTCCGTAGAGGACAAAAGCCAAAAAGGTCACACCGGTCAGCGCCAGCGCCCGCCTCTGGCGAACCGCCAGCCCCACCACGCCCACCGCCGCCAGCCCCAGCCCGACCCAACCAAAAGGCTCGCGCAGCAGCCGCCCTACGATGGTCCAGCGGACAGGATCACGCCAGCCGTCCAGACGCAGCGCCCCGTGAAATTGCCCACCGGTGATATGAGCGAAAAAGTCGCGTGGCGACATCCACTCGCCGTGGTTCAACGCCGGCCAGCGCAGCGGGATGAACAGGTAGACCGACAGACCCAGGAGCAAAAGCCCCCCGGCGATCAGCCAATCCCTGGGTCGCAGCCGCGGCCGATCCCAAAGCAGGGCCAGCGCCACGGCGGGCAGCAACAGCGCCGTCGTCAGGTGATTGGTCAGGCTCAGGCCGATCAGGAAAAAGATCGCTTGCCAGCGGCGCGCTGGGGAAAGTGTGGGAGTGTGGGAGTGCGGGGGTGTGTCGAGTAGAAGCCACAAGATGACCGCTACGAGCAAGTTGTGCAGGGTGTAGACTTCGGCGACGATGGCCTGGGACCAAAACGTGAACGAGAAGGCAAAGGCCAGCGCGGACAGGAAGGCCGGCAGCCACCGTCCGGTCAGGCGCAGCACGAGAGGGTAGAGCACCAGTACCGCGCCGGTGGCAAAGACAGCCGAAGCCAGACTCACACGCCAGGCCACGTTCCCCAGCGGCAGCAGCGTGAACAACTTGCCCAGCAGGACGTAGAGCGGGTAGCCGGTGGGATGCGCCACCCGCAACAGCGGCACGACGACCTGGAACTCGAACGTATCAGCCTGGCCGACGGAGGGCAACATCGTGCGCCAGTAAAGCGCAAACGTCACCAGGCCCAGCACGACGGGTGGCATCCAACGCACACGCTCTCCCCACACCATCAGCAGCGGTAGCACGGCCCCGCCGGCCAGCAACACGCAGCCGGCGAGGGGCTGCGGGATGATACCCGTGACGTAGAGGAGAGGAAGAGTCAGGGGAATGACAAATGAAGAGAATGCTTGGAAGTGTGGGGGTGTGGGAGTATGGGAGTAGAGGAAGCGGATTTTCCACAACCACAGGGTGAGAGCTATCGCAGCGCAAGCGATAGCTACGCCGGCAACGGCCAGGGGAGAGAAGTAGAGCAGTGACCAGAAACCCGCTTCCGCCAACAAGCGGGCCAGGCCCAACCCCCAGATCGCGCCTGCCCCGCCGACTCCTGCTGCACGCAGGGAATCATTCAGTTGCAGCCTCATCCTCAAGCTCAGTCTCACCGAGGCCAAAGTAGTATTCCAGAATGTCGTGGGCCAGCGGCACCGCCGCCACAGAGCCCTCTCCGCCATTGTACAAAAAGACGATGACGGAGACCTCTGGCTCCTCCACCGGCGCGTATGCGGCAAACCAGGCGTGTTCCGGCTGTTGATACCCGACGCCACACATAATATCGTCGCAGAACTGAGCCGTGCCCGTCTTGCCGGCGATGCGCAGCCCCTCGATTTGACCGCGTTTGGCCGCCGTGCCGTAGGCCACCGCCCCCTCCATCCCCTGCTGGACCAGCGACCAGTGCTCCGCGCTGATGGGCAGCGTGCTGATGATCTCTGGCTCAAAAGCCCGAGTCACGACCCCCTGGGCATCGGTGACGTGGTGCACGATACGCGAGCGATAGAGCGTGCCGCCGTTGGCGACTACGTTGACGGCATTGAGCATCTGTAGCGGCGTGACGGTGAGATAACCCTGCCCGATTGCCAGGTTATACGTGTCGCCGGTGGTCCAACTCTCGCCATGAGTGTGCCGCTTCCAATCCGACGTGGGCACCGTACCACCGACCTCGGCTGTCAACTCTACACCGGTGCGTTCACCAAAGCCGAACAATCGAGCATAGTGGGCAATGCGGGCCACCCCCAGCCCATCAAAGTGCGTCTCCTTGAAACCACCACCGACCTTGTAGAAAAAAACGTCGCACGAATGAGCGATCCCTCCCACTATGTCCAGCGAGCCGTGGCCGCTCCGCTTCCAACAGTAGAAAGACTGCGCGCGGCTAGGGTCATCGGGAAAATACTTGTTGGGCAGGATAATCTTGCCCGGGCAAGTAAGACGTGTGCGTGGCGTCACCACTTCTTCCTGCAGAGCGGCCGCGGCCACCACGATCTTGAACGTCGAACCAGGCGGCAGGCGATCCGAGATAGCGTGGTTCACCAATGGCCGGTGAACGTCTTCGAAACTGCGCAGATCACGCGCGGTGACGCCCTGGGTGAAAATGTTGTTATCATAAGTCGGCAGGCTGACCAGCGCCAGTATCTCGCCCGTCTGTGGGTTCATCACAATCACCACCCCGCGCGGCGAGTTCACGTTCGGTTTTTCCATCCCAGCCTGCAATGTCTCCTCGACGAACTGCTGCAAGTCGAGAGCAAGCGTCAGATAGACATTGTTGCCAGGCACAGGCACGGCCTGCTCCTCGATCACGCGGATCACCCGGCCCATCACGTCATCCTCGACGATCTGCTTGCCCTTCTGCCCCCGCAACACGTCCTCGTAAGTCGCCTCGATGCCGGCCCGGCCAATGCGATCCGTGGCCGAATCGTAGCCTAGCTCATCGTACTCCTCCACGTCCTCCTCGGGAATGGGTTGCAGGTATCCCAACACCTGCGACACCAGCGGGCCATAAGGGTAATCGCGCACCGACTCCACCTGGACCGAAACGCCAGGCAGGAGAAATGCTTGCTGCTCCACCAGCATCGCCGTGTCTCGCTCCACCCCCTGCTTGACCACCACCGGGCGATAATACGTGTCGAAAGGCAATGGATTTCCGAATTCGTCGCGCAGCGTATCACGCAATACGTCGCGCAGACCGGGCGGGGGATCATCTCCGCCTGTCCCCATTCCAGACGTGGTATAGGGCATACCGAGCAATATAGCCAGGCGGATGAGCACGTCCTCCGCCTCATTCTCATCGTCGGGCAGGTAGGCGGGAACGACCGAGACGTCGAAATCGGGTATGTTGCGCACCAGCGTAGTGCCATCACGGTCGTAGATGATGCCCCGGGCAGCAGGGATAACGATGTGCCGCGTGCTCTGCCACTCCGCCCGCTCGCGGTAATACTCACCCTCCACGAACTGCAGATTCCACAAGCGCCAGCCGAAAACCCCAAAGATGCCCAGGATCAGCAAGCCCAGCGCAACGACCCGAGGCGCCCCCCTGATCGCCGTCCAGCGCACCTGCCAGCTACTCTGAGCAGCCCGTGGCGTCGCTTTCTGTTGACTCACAGCGCGAACCTCTCTCCCTCGATTCTCCGCTCCAGCCAGTCCAATGGCCGTTTGACGAATGGGATCAGCGCCACGGTGAGCAGCGCCGACGGAGCTGCCACCCGCAACAGCGCATAGCCCCAATCCACCGTGTGCCCAGTCCAGGCCAGAACGATCAGCAGCACCAGGTGGTAGACCACAGCGCCGAGAAGCGCCACGAGCAGCAAGTGTGCCACCGGCGAACCGATATCTCGTCCCCACGGCTGACCGGCCAGAAACGCCGCCACCAACAGGGCCAACACAGTCGCGCCCAGAGGCCCGCCGGAGAGCAAGTCAATGATCAACCCGCCGACAAAAGCCCACATCAGCCCCTCGTCTACGCCTCGCACTACGGCCCAGGCCAATACGACCAGCAACATCAAATCTGGCCGCGCCCCCCATAGATCCACCCGCGACAGCAAGACGCTCTGGATCAAGGCCACGCCGATCAGAAGAGGAACGGTCAAATACGCTTCTATCTCGCACCCCCTGGTTACGCATTACGCACTAGATCATGGCTCTTCGGGCAGAGCCTCTTCTGGCAGAACCTCCTCGAGAGGAATCTGCTCAAACGCGGTGATCACCAACACCAATTCCAGCCGCGAAAAGTCCACCGCCGGCCGCACGATGGTTACCTGAAACAGCGCATAGTCCATCTGCTGCACCTCGGTCACCTGGCCGATGACCAACCCCTTGGGCATCAAACCGCCCAGCCCGGAGGTCAGCACAATATCGCCGACGCTGATACTCTCCTCTTGTGAGATATATTCCATGTGCAACGTGCCATCGTGTTGGCCCACGACCAGGCCGGTTTGACGGGAAGTCTGAAGAAGGGCCGCAACGGAACTATCGGGGTCGGTGAGAAGTTGCACCTTGGCCGTGCGCGGGCCGACCTGCGCGACCCGCCCTATCAACACGGCTCCACCACTGACGACCGGCATCCCCACCTCTACTCCTTGCTGTGTCCCCACGTTTATGGTGACGTATCTCAGGTAGGGATTCGGTTCTGTGCCCACTACCTCCCCGCACGGGAAAGTCTTGCAGGCCTCTAGTTCGATCACATCAGCGCCCAGGGGGGCCGAGATCGGATACTCGCTGGCAAAGTTGAGCAGGGCACGCAGTTGCTGAACCTCGGCCTCGTACTCTTTCAAGCGGATGTTCTCCACCGTGAGAGCATCCACCTGCATCCGCAGTCCCTCGACCTGCGCGCGTAGTTCACGCACATCGCGCACCGTCTGGAACATTCCCCCCACAGCATCCGCCACACTCGAGAATGCGCGCTGCAATGGGCCAAGCACGTATTGGAGCACATTCTCCATCGAGGTCAAAAGGCCAGCCTCGTGGAACACCAGGAGCAACAATCCGAGGACAAGCAATACCAGGGGAAGCCAGGAATAGCGAGGAGACTCCCTCATAATTCCACCCAACCGGCGATCAGATGCCGTAACTCTGCCAGCCTAACGAAAACCTTGCCGTGAGATCTCGTCGAGCCCAATCGAGACGCGCCCAGCCGAACAACTGCGAATAGCACCAGCAACGGGATAGTTTCCGCTGGACAAAGATGACTCTGGCCTGAAGCCTGCTCGCAAGCCTGCGTTAGAGTTCCCTTTCAGAAACCGGAAGCTCTGGGTCGCCGATCGTCGGCGCTGACCAACACCTCACGGAGTACGTCCAGTTCCTCCAGCACCTTGCCTGCGCCACGGGCCACGCAGGTCATCGCGTCTTGGGCCACCCAGGCACGCATGTTCGTCTCTTCGCTGAGCCGTTCAGCCAGGCCCTTTAACTGAGAAGTTCCGCCGGCCATGCAAATGCCGGTCTCCATCAGGTCGGCGATCAATTCTGGCGGCGTCTCGTCCAGCGCATCCCTGACCATATCCACGATGATATTGACCGAGCCACTCAACGCCTCGCGGATCTCGATGCTGCTGACCTCAATCCCCTCGGGCAACCCGGTGACCAGGTTGCGTCCGCGCATCGTCATCGTCATTTCTTCGGGCAGCGGATACGCCGACCCGATGTTGATCTTGGTCCGCTCGGCCATGCGCTCGCCGACGTAGAGATTGTACTTTTGGCGAGCGTACTGCATAATATCCTCATCCATCTCGTCGCCAGCGATGCGGAGAGAGCGACTGACGACGATACCCCCCAGGCAGAAAACGCCCACCTCGGTCGTACCGCCGCCGATATCCACGACCATACTGCCATGCGCCTCTGTCACCGGCAGCCCAGCCCCGATAGCCGCCGCTATCGGTTCCTCAATCAAAAACGCCTCCCGTGCACCGGCGGATATGGTGGCGTCGTACACCGCGCGCTTCTCGACCTCGGTCACACCGCTGGGGATACCCACGACGACGCGGGGACGGGGGAAAGGAAGCAGCATATGGCTGTGCGCTCTCTTGATAAAGTAATCCAGCATCGCTTCGGTGACGTCGAACTCTGAGATAACGCCGTCGCGCAGAGGACGGATAGCGACGATGTTGGCGGGCGTGCGCCCGACCATTTCCTTCGCCTCAGCACCGATGGCAAGGATTTTCCTGCTGTTCCTCTCTATGGCTACCCAGGACGGTTCGTTGATGACAATACCCTTGCCCCGCACGTAGACGAGCGTATTGGCCGTGCCGAGGTCAATACCAATGTCGAGGGAAAACAGGCCAAGAAAAGCATCAATAGGATTGAGCACAAGAGTCTCCTATACACAAACTACCACCCCGGGCCGCTTGATCCTTCCACACCGGGGCTATCCGCTTGAGATTATACCATAAATCATAGACGGGGGGAAATCTTGGAAAATAGGCCGTTTGTGCTATAATCCTAAAACGTGATGCGTGGTGATCGAAGAAGAAAACCACGTTTCACGTCGGTAGTGACTTGCTGTAGAGAAATTCTCCAGAACCCGATTTCGGCGTCTGGAGACGCATCCTACATCTTACACATAGATTCCAGAAACCCAGATGTCCCCACCCTACAAGATTCAATTGCCCGTCTTCGAGGGCCCGCTGGGCCTGCTCCTCCATCTCATCGAGCGGGAGGAACTCGACATCACCACAGTCGCGCTGGCCCAGATAACCGACCAGTACCTGGCCTACCTGTCGGAACTGGAACGATGCCAGGTAAAAGAGATGGCGGACTTTCTCGTCGTGGCAGCGAAATTGCTGCTCATCAAATCCCTGGCGTTACTCCCGCGTCCCCCAACGCTCCCCCCCGAAACCAAAGATGTGGGTGACGATTTGGTGCGCCAACTGCAGATCTACAAACGCTTTAAGGAAATCGCAACCCTGCTGCACGAACGGGAAAAACAGGGATTGCACGGCTATGTGCGTATCGCCCCCCTCCCTCGCCTCGAGCCACAACTCGACCTGGGCGACGTGACACTCGACGACCTGCTGGTCGCCGTGCAGGAAGCGCTGGACTCAACACCCGCCCCACCAGTCAGCGAGGTCGTCGCGCCCATTGCAGTGACCACCGCGGAGCAAATCACCCACATCGAGAAACAACTGGCCCAGCACCGTCAGGTCAGCTTCCGCCAGGTGCTTTCATCTGCCACCACCCGCGTCGAGATCATCGTGACCCTGCTGGCGCTGCTGGAATTGATCAAACAGGACCGCGTGCGAGTGCGGCAGGAGCAACTGTTCAGCGAGATCATTATTGAATGGCAGACACCTGCCGAGCCAGCGCACGCCGACGTTCCAGCCGCCGATCCAGCAGCATAGCTCCGCACGCTCCCACCCCATCCACCACCACGTCCAACAGCGTGCCGTTTCGCCCCAGCACAAAGGTCTGGTGGTACTCGTCGCTCAACCCGTAGGCCACGGCCAGCCCAATACACACCACGCGAAGAACGGTCGAGGCCCGAAAATGCTGACGTAACGCCCGCCAGTAGAGCCAGGTCAACACACCGTAGACCACCACGTGGCCGGTCTTTTTGAGCAAAACGTCCCACCCACCCGGCAGGGACGGCAACGACGGTCGTGAAGAGAGCAGGAAAATCAACCCCATCCACACCAGCGGCGGGAGCCAGCACCGGAAAAACCTCATCATCATCATCTCACGCAACACATGAGACGCGATCACACATCACGTTTCACTCCCCCAGCCCCAGCCTCTGGCAAAAGTCCTCAATTGTCCGCTTCAACCCCTCCTCGATGAGCATCGTGGGCTCCCAACCCAGCAGTTGCCGGGCGCGGGCGATATTGGGCTGCCGCACCTTCGGATCGTCCTCCGGTAGCGGGTGGTAGGTGATGCGGGAGTCGCTGCCCGTCAGATCGCGAATCAGTTCGGCCAGCTCCCGAATGGTCATCTCCCGGGGGTTGCCGACGTTGACAGGCTCGCTCACATCCGACATCAGCAGGCGGTAGATGCCCTCCACCTCGTCGCTGATGTAGATCAGGCTGCGGGTCTGTGAACCGTCGCCATAAACAGTCATAGGATCACCCCGCAGTGCCTGGGTGATAAAGTTGGGGACAGCGCGACCGTCATCCAGCCGCATGCGTGGCCCAAAGGTATTAAAAATGCGGACGATGCGGGTGTCCACCCCGTGGTAACGATGGTAGGCCATCGTCAGGGCCTCGGCAAATCGTTTGGCCTCGTCGTAGACACCGCGCAGCCCCACGGGGTTGACGTTACCCCAATAGTCCTCCGGCTGGGGGTGAACCAGCGGATCGCCATACACCTCAGACGTGGAGGCGAGCAGAAAACGGGCACCCTTCTCCATTGCCAACCCCAGCGCCTTGTGCGTGCCCAGCGACCCCACCTTGAGCGTCTGGATGGGCAGCCGCAGATAGTCAACCGGGCTGGCCGGCGAGGCAAAGTGCAGCACCGCGTCCACCGGTCCCTCGACGTAAATGTAGTTGGTAACGTCGTGCTTGACGAAACAAAAATCATCCCGACCGGCCAGGTGGGCGATGTTGGCCGTGTCGCCGGTCAACAGATTGTCCATCACGATGACTTGATGCCCCTCGGCAAGGAAGCGGTCGGCCAGGTGGCTGCCGATGAATCCCGCGCCACCAGTGATCAATACCCTCATTACATCATCTCCTTGAGCAGAGCGAGCACACCCTCACTCACTCGATGTGGAAGCCAGCGCCTCCATGCGGCGCAGAGCCGCCAACAACGATTGCGGAGTGAGCGCGGTCTTGCGCATCATCCCCTGGACGTGACTGTCGAGAAACTCGCGTTGCCCGCCGGTCACGTCTATGGCGGTGAGCACGATGACCGGGATGTCCGCTGTTTCGGCATCGGCCTGTAGTTTCTCCAGCACAGTAAAGCCACTCATCCCCGGCATCAACAAATCCAGCAAGATCGCGTCGGGGTGCTCGCTGCGCGCCAGCGCCAGCCCCTGCTGACCGTTGTATGCCGGGATCAGCGTGCAGGGCTCGTCACGCAACAGCGCCCGCAGTAATAAGACGATTTCACGCTCATCGTCCACGACCAACACCTTGAACTCCCGGGTCGAGGTCTCAGCCATCGCCAACCGGTTGAGCAAAACCTGCAGATCATCCCGGCGCACCGGTTTGACCAGGTAATCCACCGCCCCCAGACTGAGCGCCAACTCGCTATCCCCCAGCACCGAGACAATCAGCACCGGGATGTCTTGGGTCTGAGGATCCGACTTGAGAGCACTCAGTACGCTCCACCCGTCTTGACCAGGGAGAATGATGTCGAGAGTGATCAAGGCAGGTCTCAGCTCACGAACCCGATCCAGCACGCCCATACCGCTGTAGTGCTGTACCGGCACGTAGCCCTCCCGGCGCAGGTAGAGGGCCAACAGATTGCTGAACTGGCGATCGTCCTCGACCACCAGTACCACCTTGCCGTCGGCAGTCGCCCCGGTTTCGCCCTCTTCTAGCGCCGGAGCCGGCGGGCCGGCGAGCGGGAGCAAGAAAGAAAAAGTCGCGCCGCGTCCGTATTCGCTCTCCACCCAGATGCTGCCCCCGTGCGTCTCGACTATGCGTTTACTGATCGCCAACCCCAACCCGGTGCCCGACATCTTCCGCGATGCTGAACCATCCACCTGGCGGAACTCTTCAAAGATAATGTCCTGATCCTCCGGCTTGATCCCGACGCCCGTATCCACCACCGAGAACAACATCGTAGCAGGATCGGCCTGGCGGCAGGAAAGGGTGATGTGCCCTTCAGCAGGGGTGAACTTTTGGGCGTTGCTGAGCAGGTTGAGCAATACCTGCTTGATCCGGAAGCGGTCGGCGGTGAGCGGTGGCGTGTCATCTGCCTGCTCCATCGCCAGCACCTGCGATTTCTTCTCGACCAGCGGCGCGATCGTCGCCTGCACCTCTGCCAGCAACTCTGCCACGTCAAAGGTCGTCGGCTCCAACTCCATCCGCCCGGCCTCAATCTTGGAGAGGTCGAGGATGTCGTTGATCAGGTTCAAGAGATGTTTCCCGCTGGAGTGGATGTCCCCCAGACATTCCGTTTGCTCCGGATTCGCCTCGCCCATCAATCCATCCAGCAGCACTTCGGAGAAGCCAATGATAGAGTTGAGCGGGGTGCGAAGCTCGTGGCTCATATTGGCCAGGAACTCGCTCTTGAGCCGGTCGAGTTCCCGCAACTGGACATTCGCCTCCTCCAGCGCCTCCGCCCGCTGCTGCAACTCGGTCTTGGCCGCCTCAATCTCTTCGAACAAGCGTGCCCGTTCGATGAGTACCGTGAGATTGCCGGCCAGCGTGTTCAGCAGCCGCTGGTCGTCGGGGGTAAAGGCATCGGGCTGAGTGCTCTCGACGTTGAGGACGCCGATGACCCGGGAGCCAGCCACCAGGGGGACGCACAACTCGGAGCGAGTACCGGAGTCTATCTCAATATAGCGGGGGTCCAGCCGCACGTCGGGTACGAAGCAAGATTCGCCGTGCTGCGCCACCCAGCCGGTGATCCCTTCACCAACCGGAACGTGCACATCACGAATCTGGTCGGCGAGATAGCCAGTGTTGGCCTTCACCCGCAAGGCGCCGTTTTCCTGGTCCAGCAGCATGAGTCCTACGTGAGGCCCCTTCAATTCGACAGCCAGGGCCTCGGCAGCAGCCTGGAGAGTCTCCTCCAGGCGCACCTCGGAGGCAGCAGCCAGTCCTACGTCGTGCAACAATTCTAGTTCACGCACTCGGCGCTGGGTCTCCTCGAAGAGGCGGGCGTTCTCCACCGCCACGCCGATCTGTTGACCGATGGCAGTCACGAGCGCATAGTCGTTCTCGGAAACAGAGCGAGGCGCAGTATCAAAGAGACAAAAGGTGCCCAGTACCTGGTTCTTGTGGGTGATCGGTGCGCCCACGTAGGCCCGCAGCCCCACCTCCAACGACTTGCCTACGCCTACCGGCGCGCCTTCTCGCAAATCTCCCACGCCCATGGGTTTCCCTTCTCGCCACACAAAGTCGCACAACGTGCCGTCTAGTCCGTGGGCCTCCAGGTACTCGACGAGGGAGCGCGGCAGGCCCACGTGACTGAAAATCACCAGGTCTCCTGTACGCTCATCGGCCAGAGCGATCAAACCACCCGAGAATCCTAGCGTATCCACCGTACGCAAAAGCGCCTCCCCCAAGAGAGCCCGCAACTCCAACGAGCCAGCCAGGGCCTGGGCCACCGCGTTGCGGGCGGACAATTCCAGGTTGTGGCGCTGTAACGCCTCTTTCACCCGCTTGCGCTCGGTGATGTCTTCGGTGTGAACCATAACCAGGTCAGGCGGCACAAAGGTGTATTTGACCGCGAGATGCCTGGTTTCACCAGTGGACTTGAACAAATAAGGCATCTCTCGCTCCGTGGGGATCTTTTCAGTGAAACATCGTGCAAGCTCTCTCAGTATCTGCGGCGTTTCCCGATACATCTCTCTAGCTTTCATCCCCACGAAATCGGCAATCTTGCCCCGAGTGATCGCTGCGGCAGCATCGTTATAGTCCACCAGTACAAAGCCCTCCCCCACCCTCTGCCAGGTGTAAGTGGGGATAGGGATACCTTTGTACTGCGCCCTCATCTTCTCTTCGCTCTCCCGCAGCGCCTCCTCCACCTGCCGCTTCTCCTCGACGAGGCGATGTCGCTGGATCTCTCGCTCGATCACGGAGGGCAGCAATTCGAGATACGCCCCCCTTACGTCTTTGACGATGTAATCGCTCGCCCCCAGTTTCATGACCTCTACGGCAACCTGCTCATCGCCAGCCCCAGTGACCATGATCGTGGGAGGCAGTGGCCCCTGGGAGGCCAGGCTGCGTATCACTCCCAGCCCATCACGGACGGGCATCGCCTGATCCACGACCACCACGTCGTAGGAACCCGCAGCGTACATAGCCAGGCCCTCTTGTCCATCGCGGGCAATGTCCACGACGTAGCCCGCCCGCCCCAGTTTCCTCTGAAAGATGAGGGCTGCATTGGGATCGTCCTCCATGTACAGGATACGGATGGGATTGGATTCGGACATAGCACTCACTCCCCGCTTTGTGCCGTGATAACAGAACGACGTCAATCGTCACTGTACAAACCGATTTTTGAGCTGGTGTCAAAGTAGTAACTCGTCAACTACAGTTCGGAGACATACCTCGCCCGACGCAAAAGTAGGAAAAGCCGAGGGCACGCAACTGCCCGGGGTCCCAGAGATTGCGGCCATCCATGATCACCGGCGTGCGCATCACCTGGCGGATACGCTCAAAGTCCAGGTTCTTGAACTCGTTCCATTCCGTCGCCAGCAGCAGCGCGTCGGCGCCCTCGGCCACCTGGTAGGGATTCTCGCACAAGGTGATGGTGGGCAACTCGCGGGCCGCTCCTTCCATCGCTGCCGGGTCGTAGGCGCGGATGGTGGCCTCCTCGTTCTGCAAAAGGTGGATGACCTCCAGCACCGGAGCCTCCCGGATATCATCGGTGTTGGGCTTGAAGGAGAGGCCCAGGACACCGATGACCTTGTCGTTCAGCCCGCCCAGCGCCCGGCGCAATCGCATGACCACCCGCCGCCGCTGATTGCGGTTGATGTCCATCACCGCTTGCAGCAACTGGGGATGCGTGCCGTGCAACACTGCCATGTGTGCCAGCGCCTTCACGTCTTTGGGGAAACAACTGCCACCCCACCCCAGCCCGGCGTCCAGGAAGCCGTGACCGATGCGCTTGTCGTACCCCATCCCGGTGGCGACCTCCCGCACGTCAGCCCCCAGTTCCTCGCAGATGCTGGCGATTTCATTGATGAAAGAGATGCGAGTCGCCAGGAAAGCATTGGAGGCGTACTTGATCATCTCCGCGGTGCGCAGATCCGTGATCATGATGGGGCAACGCAGGCTCAAGTAGAGTTGAGCCACCTGGTTGGCTGCCTCCCTGTCCAGTGAGCCCAACACGACCCGGTCAGGGCTCATGAAATCGTTGATGGCCGACCCCTCACGCAGGAACTCGGGGTTGGAGACGACGGCAAAGTCCGGGTCGTTGCCTCCACGCTGCTTGATGATGATGTCGGACACCCAGTCGCCGGTGCCTACCGGCACAGTGGACTTGTTGACGACAATAATGGGGTGATCTACCACGTCGGCGATGGATTCGGCCACGGCGCGCACGTACTGCAGATCGGCTTCGCCGTCCACACCAGAGGGCGTACCCACACCGATGAAAGCAAACTCGGCGTCCGCCAAGGCCTCGTGATAATCGGTGGAGAAGAAGAGACGACCAGCCTGCACGTTGCGCTCCACCAGCTCCTCCAACCCCGGCTCGTAGATGGGCATGACACCCTGCTTGAGCTTTGCGATTTTCTCTTCGTCAACGTCCAGGCAGACGACCCGGTTGCCCAGATCGGCAAAGCACGCGCCTGTCACCAGGCCCACGTACCCTGTCCCAACGGCACAGATATTTCTCACGCTATTCCTCCTTGATCTTGAGATTTTGGTAACTACTACTCAACCATCCTTGCGAAGGTTGCGAATGGCCTCGTCGCCGGGGCAACTTTCGGTAGGCAAAGACACTCTTGGCCTGCAAGTTCTCACAAACCTT
>JAUXFI010000191.1 GCA_030620125.1 Anaerolineae bacterium | reverse complement strand
TCCTCGTCCCAGCCGGCCATCTGGTAGTAGAGCGCCTTGGCCGCCTCCACCTCCTCGGCTGTGACCGCCACGCCGTCGCTAGGCCCACCTTGCAGCGGAACCAACAACTTTAGCGGCACTGTGTCCGCCTCCGCGCCGACCCCCTCGCGGGCGTTAAAGGCTCGCAGAAGGTTCAGCCGCCGCTCGCCCACCTTCATCAGTTCCCACAGGCTGACGTTCCAGCCGGTGACAGCGCGCATCACCTCCACAGTCCGGCTGGTGTCATACAATTGCCAGGCCCCGCCAAAGACGAACCAACACAGGCACAGACTATCAATGCAACTGGTGAGGCGCTGGGTGTAGAGGGAATAGCGTACCTTTTCGGCGTTCAACACGTCCGCCGGTTGTGGATCCAAAAGGTCCAGTGCCGCTATCCGCTCTGCATGATATACGTAGGAGGTGTCGTGCTCGAAAACTGTGTGGTCGGCGCCACCGGGGTTGACGGCGTAGATGAGGGCCATACCTCTTTTGACCTGGGGCATGTGGGCCGGGAGTTCCCGTCCCTTCACCGCCACCACCAGGTCTTGCCCCACGTCCAGTGCCTCAGCAGCGCGAACGGAGCCCTCCCCCAGTACGCGCCCGAAGCCTTCCCGCTTCCCGATGCGTTCCACCATCTCCACCAGCGCCTCGGCGTTGCCAAAGCGTAGGACGATGCCACCGGTGTCCTCCGGGGTGAGCAGCCCCTGCTCGAAACAGTCCATCGCCCAGGCGATGGTCGCGCCACATGAGATGGTATCCATCCCGTACATGTTGCACAGTTGGTTGGCGCGGGCTATCGCCGCCAGGTTGGAGACGCCGCAGTAGGAGCCCATCGTGGCCAGGGTTTCGTATTCCGGGCCGCCGTAGCGGGGATCTACCAGGAAGGGACCCTCGGTCACCTCCACCACGCTCTTGCAGCGCGTCGCGCAGCCAAAACACGTATCCCGTTCCTTCTGGATGGTCTCGATCATCCGCCGCCCGTCAATGGCCTCGGCTCCCTCAAAGTCGCCGCTGGACCAGTTGCGCGTGGGCAGGCCACCCTCCTTGGCCTGGAAGAGTACCGTTGTGGCAGTGATGAACCCCTCGCCCACGTTGGCGGCCCCCCACTTTGCCAGCGTTTTCACTGCTTCTGGGTCAGCCAGTTTGGGGCGGTTGCGCCCGCGCACGACGACGGCCTTGAGGTTCTTGGAGGCCATCACCGTGCCCATCCCGCCGCGCCCGTTGGCCCGGTTGGCGTTGCTGATGAGCGCGCCGAAGCGGACTCCCTTCTCGGCTGCCGGGCCGCACTGGAGGACGCGGATGCGCTTGTCGTCCAGTTCTTCCCATAAGGCGTCCTCTACGTCGGCAGTGAATTGCCCCCAGAGGTGAGTGGCATCCCGCAACTCTGCTTCTCCGTCGTGCACCCACAGGTAGACGGGGTGCTCGGCCTGACCGTGGATCACGATGCCGTCGAAGCCGGCGAACTTTAGCTCGGCAGGCCAGAAGCCCCCTCCTGTGGATTCATTGACGAGGCCGCTGAGGGGAGATTGGGCAGTAGCGGCCACGCGGGACTGGCCGGAGATGGGTGCGCCGGTGACGACGCCGACCATCAGGCTCAACGTGTTTTCTGGCCCCAGCGGGTCGGCCCCGGGCGGAGTATGTTTCAGCAGGTAGTAGGCCCCCATCGCACTTCCGCCCATGTATTTGCGGTAGAAGGTATCGTCGGGTTCCTCCACCTCCAGCTTTTCTGTCGTGAGGTCTGCGTGCAAGATTTTGCCGTGATATCCATAGGACATGGTTAACCTCCATCGTATCCTCTCAAAAAATTGGGGCAAGAATAATCTCAACGCTCCCCGCCCCCGGGGACGGGAGTTTTGAGCGAGAAAGTGCGATTGCCCCAAGATATTGAAAAGATACAAAATCAGCCTATGGCGAAAGAAGCGGAAAGATCAAAGCCATCAGCACACCGGCGGCGATGACCGACGCCACCTGTCCGGCGGTATTGGCGCCGAGGGCGTGCATCAGAATAAAGTTCTGATTGTCCTCTTCCAAGGCCACTTTTTGCGCCAGCCGGCCGCTCATTGGGAAGGCGCTGATAGCCGCCGCGCCCACGAGCGGATTGATCCGCCGCCCTGAGAGCAGGCAGACCAACTTTCCGAACATGATGCCGCCGATGGTGTCCAGTGAGAAGGCCAGCAATCCCAGGAGCATTATCTTGAGCGTGCTCAGGCTCAGGAAGGCCACTCCCTGCATCGTCGAGCCGATGACCAGGCCCAGAAAGAGCGTGGAGGTGTTGGTGATTGCCTCCTGCGCGGTGCGGCTGAGTCCATCCACCACGCCCGACTCGCGCATCAGATTGCCCAGCATCAGCGTAGCGATGAGTGGCGCGGCCTGCGGCAGAAAGATGCCTGCCAGAAGCGTCACCAGGATGGGAAAGAGTATCACCACCGTCCTGGAGACCGGGCGCGGGGTGTACTCCATGCGGATCGCCCGCTCTCGCCTGGTAGTGAAGAGCCGCATCAACGGCGGCTGGATGATGGGCACCAGGCTCATGTAGGAGTAGGCGGTCACAGCCACTGCTGCCGCCAACCCTGGTGTCTCGAAGAGGTGCTCCAACTCTGCTCCCACGTAGATGACCGTCGGCCCGTCAATCGCGCCGATGACGCTGATGCTGGTCGCCTCGGCCAGATTGAAGCCCATCAGGACGGCCACGACGAGCGTGGCAAAGATGCCCAGGTGGCCCATTGCTCCCATCAGGACAAAGATGGGCTGGCTCAACAGCGGGCGCATGTCCATCATTGCTCCCACGCCCAAAAAGATCAGGAGCGGGAATAACTCTGTCTCAAGCCCTGCCCGCTTGAGCACGCCAAACAATCCCTCCGGCCCGATCATGTAGGCCGAGACAGGCAGGTTTCCCAGTAAACAGCCGAAACCGATGGGCAGAAGCAGCGTCGGCTCGTACTTTTTGGCGATGGCCAGGTACATCAGCACCCCGCTGACAGCCAGCATCACCGCCTGCTGCCACGTGATGGTCAGGAGGCCACCCAGGAGCGCGCTCAGGTCAATGCCGCTCACGGTTGCCTCATGGGAGAGTAGGCAAGGGTACAGGTAGACAAGGATACAAGGAAACAAGTAGTCAGTTGCCCATTGTTCATTGGTTCATTTCCAGTAGGGGTTCGCCGTGGGCGACCTGGCGGCCCTCGGCGACGTGGATGATGCCGATGACGCCCGCACGCTGGGCGCGGATGATGTTGTCCATCTTCATGGCCTCGATGACGAGGAGTTCGTCATTGGGGGCAACCCGTTGGCCGGGCCGCACGGCGATGGATTTGATCACGCCGGGCAGGGGGGCGGCGACTGAATTGCCGGCGACACCAAGGACTTTTGAAGTTTTCCGAAACTTTGGAAGTCTGGACGTGGTTGCCTCCGCCACTACCGGCACGGCCTCCACTCCCACGGTGAAGACTTCCCCGTCTACCTGGACTCGCACCTGTTCCTGGCGCGGGTCGTCCAGCACCTCGACGTCGAAGGTGTGGTCCTCAAGCGTGATGCGGTATCGTTTCATTGAGCCGTCCTCGTGTAGAGATTCGGGTTTGGCAGAGGGATGGGTAGATAAGAATGAGTAAATGAGGGGTCAAAGGTGCAGGTTGAGCAGGCGATGGCGATGGTACTGCTGCCAGGGGCTCGCGCCAGTCTCTGACTCTGACTCTGCCGCTGACGGGCCGACCGAACTCAGTTCCAATTCCGCCCGCGCCAGCGCAACCCCAATCGCCGCTGCCCGTCGCTTCACCTCCGCTTCCCTGCTCCTCTGCTCCTCCGCTCCCGCCTCAGGCCGATCCTTGATCAAGGCCGTCATCAACACCATCAAGCCGTAGAGGAAGGCCAGCGCCAGGAAGAGCACCAGCATGCCGATGCCGGCCACGATCAATGAGATGGCAATGGGGTTATCCATTCAGTCCTCCCAGAGTTGGTAGATTGGGAAATTGGGAAATTGGTAGATTGGGAAACTGGTTGATCACTCGCAGATCTACCGTTCTACCGCATCTTCTCAAAAAGTTGGGGCGAAAGTAGGTCGGATTTGCTATCCGACCATGTGGCGGATAGCAAAACCGCCCTACGCTGCCCTTGCCCCAAGATATTGAGAAGATACGTTCTACCGATCTACAGATCTACCAACT
>JAUXFI010000059.1 GCA_030620125.1 Anaerolineae bacterium | reverse complement strand
TCTCCTCGACGGGACGGCTGCGCTCGGGGCCGCGCCGGTAGGGGATGATGCAGTAGGTGCAGGCGTGGGAGCAGCCCAGGACGATGGAGACGTAGGCCGAGACCAGGTGTCCGCGTTCGTGGGCCGGGAGGAGCAGGTCGCCGTCTTGCAGGTGGTAGCGGCGGGCGGCCTCCGTCGTCTCCAGTGCCTGCCCCTCGTCCACCAGACCCTGCGCGGCCAGGTAGTCCAGCAGAGGCCCTGGCTCCGAAGGGGGCAAAAACACGTCCACCCAGGGGAAGCGGCGACGCAGCGGGGAGGCGTCCTTCACGCCTACCAGACAACCCATTAAACCGATGGTCACCTGCGGCCTCCGTTTCTTCAACGGCTTCAGTGCCCCCAGCCGTCCGTAGACCTTGTTCTCGGCCGACTGGCGCACGACGCAGGTGTTGAGCACGACGACGTCCGCCTCCTCAACGCGGTCGGCGGGCGCGTATCCCAGCCGCTCCAGCGCCGAGGCCAGCCGGCGCGAGTCGGCCACGTTCATTTGACAGCCAATGTTCCAGATGTAGTATTTCACACTTACTCCAAGGGGTGAGATTGGTGCCGTAGCCAGTGGGGAAGATACCGCACGAGGATCGTGGTGAAGGGATATGTCAGGCCTGCTGAAGCACCAGGCGCTCCTGCAGCCACAGGTTGATCAGGCTTTCCGCGCTGATGCCACGGCTCTGGGCTACCTGACGCAGTCGCTTCAGAAGATCGGGGTCCATCGCAACGTAGTGCCGACGTGCCCGAATGTCTACGTTGAACTCCACGGGATAGGTTTCGGCCTCAAAGTCTGTCGCATCGTGGCTATCCCAGAACTCACCGATCTCCCGCAGTGTGCGAGCCTTTGAGATAAAAGTCACCCTATCGGTATACCTCTCGACGATGTCTTATCCTTGTCACTCGAACCAATCGCATTTCGTCTTCGATTTCGTAGACCACACGATATGAACCAGCTCGAACGCGATATAGATGTTTGTGCCCTCGTAACTTGCGCGCCCCTCTGTGGCGAGGATTCTTCCGCAGAGTCTCTATCTCCAGAGCAACACGACGCTTTATCCCGACTCCCAAGGAGCGAAACTCTTTCGCCGCAGAGGCAACGAATTCGACTTCATACACTGCTGCTCTGTCCTGCCTCTTTCACCATCTCGGCCCTTAGTGCCTCCCATGGCACAGTAGGTTCACCTCGACGTGATTCCGAAACAAGGATGTCGTAGATATCCTCCCAAAGTTCCCCCCACTTTTCCAGGTTGATGATGACGGCGGTCTTTTTTCCGGCAGCATCCACCACGAATTGAATACCCTCTATCATCCTATTCTCCTTGACTTTGGCCCGTGATACCGCCTAATCCACCTGGAGCTACAAACGTGGGCCAGCAGGGATTATTCAGCAATCAAGGGGCCAGATGTGATGATTCACAGTACACATTCTACTGCATTTCAACCATACGTCAAGGCTTCTGTGCCAGCACCTCATCCACGCCCGGCAGGGGCGTGCACAGGAGGCCGGGCGCGGGAGCAATCGAGCGGGCAGTGCAGGCCACTCTCGCGGCTGAAGACGGGGATGATAGGGCTGGGGTCCAGGCCGTGTAAGTGCAGCAGTCGCACGCCGAACTCGTAGCGGGAAAACGTCGGTGCGCCAGCCGCGTGCAGCACACCGGCCTGGTCCATTATAGCTTCCGGGGAGGTATGTTAGCCACCCAAAACGGGAATTACTGAGCGAGGTGCGCACGACGACCGATACCGGCCACGACTTTTGTCCCATAGACATATTGTGCCATCTGTGGTATTATTAGAGCACCAATGGATACGCTACCGCCCGAGATATTTATACTCACAGTTGCGGTCGCTTCCGCCTTCATCGGTGGACTGCTCGTGTGGATCGTCGGCATCCTCACTGGAGGAAGCAAGGGTCAGAGGCAGCGCCGTCAGCCTCCTCCCGCCGCAAGACAAGCGGGGCCGGAAGCTTCCGCGTCAGCCGATGAGCAGGAACTGCTGCTCGTCTCACGCGCGAAGAAGGACAAACCGGACATCTTTGTGCAGGGTCAGCGTTACCGCCATTTGCGGGAGATCACCGATCCGCAGATGGGGCGCGATACGGTCGAGGCTCTCAAGGCTGTACTGGCGTTTGCCGAAGGCTGGTTGCCTTCGCCACAACAGTCGCCGCTTCAGCCTGCCTCCAGCAAACCCAACGTAGATGGAGAAGCCTTCCTGGCGCAACTGCGCCAAAGCGACCTGTTCCCCGCGAGCAGGCCGACCAGGCCCCCCAGCCGATCGCGGACGCGA
Source organism: Anaerolineae bacterium (assembly GCA_030620125.1). The sequence goes on along the minus strand of JAUXFI010000059.1, from coordinate 7,851 downwards.
ATATCGTCCACCCTACAAAAGCCTCTGCTGACCCCGGCAGAAGCGATTGACGAGCTGGTGCAACAGCGGCTACAGGAGCGGCCGGAACTGGCCAAGCGAGGTATCCGCCTGACCATCGGCGGAGACGGGAGCCTCTGCATCCACGTGGGCCTGCAGACCTTTGGCGCGGTGAACGACGTCACCGACGCCGAGGTGCGGACGCTCATCCAGGACGTCATCCACGAGTGGGAGGCCGGCTAGCGCGGGGCTTGAGCAACACAAAAGGCCGCTACCTTCCCGGCAGCAGCCTGGTGTCACGTGTGCATCTGGTCTAGGGTGACGACTTGAGGCCGCAGGTCGCACACGAGGCCGAGGGCGTACACGAACCGCACGATGCCCCTGCTCCCGCGATTACACCTTCGCTTCCCACGGCCGAGAACAGCGAGATCATACGGCTCGTGTGTTCGCTGCCGCACTTGGGGCAGGCGATAGGCGCGTCGGCGTCCGACATCGCCCGCAAAGCGTCGAAGCGGAAATCGCATTCAGAGCAACGGTACTCGTACAAGGGCATAGTTCTACCTCTCGCTCTTATTGTAACTCTATTTGAGTTGACAGTCAAGGACACTTGCTACCCGACAAGCCCCAGTGCATGGCCCACCTGCGCAAAAGTCGCCAGCACGCGGTCGAGTTGCTCGTACGCTCGCCAATCTGGTTGACCCGCGCTATGCGCTCCGGCTCCTCTTGCATCACCTCCAGCGCGGCCAGCACAGCCGCCGTGTTCGCTGGCGGCATGCTCGCGCCAAAGATCAACGAGGTCATTGGCCCTCCCGGTAACGTAGTGATTGAGGTATCTTTGTTCTATGACAGAGATTGTGATATAATTACTTTGTGGATCCCAGGCGTATCTTGAAAATATAGCAGACAGACACAGGAGGTCAATTATGGAAATCACTACCGTCCAGTTCAAGCGCTGCGATTTGATCGAAGCAATGGGCCGCATTGATAGCCAAACCGCGCCTCAATTGGCGGACGCTTTTGGCGCGATCACCCAAAATGGTCGCTTCAGAATCGTGTTTGACACGAGTGGTGTGGATTTCGTTTCCAGTGCCGGTCTGCGGGTGATGATTGACACGCAAAAGACCTGCAAGCGCTGGAATCGAGGGGAGTTGGTGCTGGCCGGCGTACCTGAGCGGGTCTACGAGGCTCTCGATCTGGCGGGCTTTGTGCCTCTGTTCAAGATCTTTGATGACAATACCGCGGCCGTCGCGAGTTTCTAGCAGCCGTTGCTCGTCCAGAACACGCCCCTCCAATAGCGTCAGTGCATCGGGGCCGCCTCAAGAGCCCAGACGGGTTGTTGAGGCGGCTCTGTGATGCCGAGTAGGATGTTTGAATTGGCCCCATGAGTGGATTGCCCGACGAGCACAGCACCTCAAAGGTCGTGTTTCCTGGTCAGTTCGAAAGCCTGGCCAGGGTCAGCCAATTCGTTACCCGCGCTGCTGAAACCGCCGGCCTCGACGAATGCGCCATCTACGCGGTGCAGATGGCAGTGGACGAAGCCTTTGCCAACATCATCGAACACGCTTATGGTGGCGAAGGACGCGGCGACATTGAGTGCACCTGCGCAATTGACAGCACAGGGCTGACCATTACGCTTCGCGACCACGGCCGCCCCTTCGACCCCGATAGCGTACCCGAACCGGACACACACGCCAGCCTTGAGGAGCGCAAGGCTGGTAGCCTGGGGCTCTACTTTATGCGCAAACTGATGGACGAAATTCGGTTTGAGCATGTACCCGATTCGGGCAACGTATTGACGATGGTGAAGCGTAAGGAAGAGGCGAATTGAGCGGCCAAGCCCGGCAGGTCGAAAGCCCAAAGTGGCAGCAACTCCTCAACCTGGGCGAGCAACTGACGGCCCAACCCACGGTAGTAGCCCAGCGCGAACTCATCGTGGAAACGGCTGCCCGCCTGGTGGGGGGACAGGCCGACCTCTGGTTGAGCGAGGCGTTACACCGGCTGCCAGGCTCGGAGGAACTGACTCCGTTTCCCGCCGAGCCCCCCTCCGACTTGATGCGCCGCGCCCTCAATAGCGGGGAGGTCGAAAAGGGGATCGCGCCGGCAGTCGCTCTACCGTTGCTTGCGCAGGATACAGTCCTGGGTGTGTTGGAGATATCGCGGCCCGACGGCCCGCCTTTCAGCGGTGGTGATCTCGATCTCCTCAATGGCCTGGCCACACAATCGGCCGTCGCCTTGCAGTCCGCCCGCCAGGTGGCGATTGAGCGCTGGCGGGTCGAGCAACTCTCGCTGGTGCGCAGTGTCAGTTGTCAGGTCGCCAACGTCCTCGACCTGGACGAACTCTCCCGCCGCGTGACGCGCCTTATCCTCAACACCTTCAAGTATTATTACGTGGCCCTCTTCATTCTGGAGCCGGGCCGGGAGATTCTGCACATGCGGGCTAGCGCCGGTCAGCCCGACCGTCCCCAGCCTGACCGGGGCGAATTGCCTTCCTCCCTACAGGTTCAGCTTGGGCAGGGGATCATCGGTCGCGTGGCGCACACCGGTGTGGAAATCCTGGCCAACGACGTGAGCCGCGAACCCAACTATCGCTACGTGTGCGCATTGCCCGAGACCCGCTCCGAGGTGGCCCTGCCGCTCAAGATCGAAAGTCGCTTGCTGGGCGTGCTCGACGTGCAGAGTGACCAGCCGCAGCGTTTCGACGAGACGGACTTGCTCGTTCTGCGTGCTTTGGCCGACAATATCGCCCTCGCTGTGGAGGACACCCGCCTCCACGAGACCCTCCGGCGCCGCGCCGATCAGCTCTCAGCCGTGGCCGAGGTTGGTCACGCCGTCGCCTCCATCCTTGATCTGGATACTCTCCTCGACCGAGTTGTGAAACTCGTTTGCAAACAGTTTGGTTACCCCTTCGTGCACCTTCTCACCGTGAGCCCAGCCCGGCGGCGGATCGTCTACCGGGCGGGCAGTGGTCCCCGCGGCAAAGCCTTGCAGGAAGAAGGTCTGATCTGTAGGCTGGACGATCCCGAGGGCATCGTCCCCTGGGTGGTCCGCCACGGAGAGGCGATACTCATCAACGACTTGAGCCGCGATTCCCGCCATTGCCCTTCAGAGTTCTCGGAGGCCGAGGCCCATGCCGAACTGGCTGTGCCTCTCGTCTTTGGCGGCGAAGTGCTGGGTGTGCTCGACGTGCAGAGCGACCGCCGGGATGCCTTTGGCGACGACGACCTCTTCCTGTTTGAAGCCCTGGCCAATAGCATCGCCATCGCCATTCGTAACGCGAACCTTTATCACTCGGAACGCTGGCGCCGCCGGGTCGCCGACAGCCTACGCGAAGTGGCCGGCCTCCTGTCCGCCGATGTGGCCCTTGACCAGGTGCTCAAGGCCATCCTGACCGAGTTGGAGCACAACCTTCCCTGCGATGTGGCCGCCATCTGGCTCTTGCGCGATGAAGACCTCCATCTGGCCGCAGTTTATGGATACGCGGCGGAAGTGTGTGCCAGCAATTTCCCACCTGACGCCGCACCCTGGCTACATCAAGCACTGCACGCCGACCAGCCCACCATCCGCACCCCGCAGTCTCCTTTCGAGCCACTGGGAGCCGCCCTAGAGTTTCCGCCCGACTACTCCGCTATTGCCGTGCCGCTGCGCATCGGCGACCGGCGGCTGGGATTGCTGACCCTGGCTCACCGCACCCCCGGACGCTATGGGGCTGAGTCCAGGGCGATGACGGCCGCCTTCGCCAGCTACGCCGCCGTTGCCATCGAAAACACCCGCCTCTACCAGGCGGCCCAGGAGCAAGCCTACGTCTCGACGGTGCTGCTCCAGGTGGCCGAAGCCACCCAATCGCTGACCACCCTCGACCAGGTACTCCAGACCGTGGTTCGCCTCGCGCCGATGCTGGTCGGCGTGGACCGCTGCGCCCTCCTCCTGTGGGATGAATGTGCCGCAGCTTTCACGCCAGCCGCTGCTTATGGCCTCACCCCAGCGCAGCAGGCTGCCTTCGACCAGTGGCGCATCTCGCCGGGCGACGTGCCAGCCCTCGACCGCTTATGGCTCGTCAAGGAACCTGTCTTCATCCGCGACGCGGCTGCTGACCCCCGGCTGTCCGGGACGGTGGTCGCCGCGCTCGACATTGAGTCGCAGTTACTGCTGCCGTTGCTCGCTCGTGGTGAGGTGCTGGGAGCGATGCTGGTTGACTACCGAGGTGACTGGCCCGAGGTCAGTGACCTGGGGGGACTCGACGACGAACGGCTGGCGATCATCCGGGGCATCGCCTACCAGACGGCGTCCGCCGTCGAAAACGCTCGCCTGCTGGAAGCGCGGCAGGAAGAAGCCTACGTGTCGGCGGCCTTGCTCCAGGTAGTCCAGGCGGTAGTCAGCTTTAACGATCTGGACGAAATCCTGAGCGCCATCGTTCGTATCACGCCCCTCCTGATAGGCGTGGAGCGGTGCGCCATATTCCTGTGGGACGACGGGCGATCTGTCTTCCGACCGGCGCAGGTCTACGGGGTCCCCCATGACGTGGAGACAACTCTCCTGGCCCGGCGCTACGCGCCCGGCGACTTTCCTCTCCTCGACGCCGTCCGCGAGCGTGATAGCTTGATCGTCCACTCCAGAGAGGATGGCCTGATTCCGCCCGACTTTGCAGCCGATTTCGCCGAGTACACACAGGGGGAACCTCGTCCGTTGCTGGCTGTCCCGCTCTCGGTGAAGGGCGATGTGCTCGGAGCGATGCTGTTGGAGGAAGCCGACACGTCGCGTGGTTTCAGCGGCAGGCGACTAGAGATCATCACAGGCATCGCGCACCAGGCGGCCCTGGCCGTACAAAACGACCTGCTTCAGCAAGAAATGGCCGAACGCGAGCGACTGGAGCGCGAACTGCAACTCGCCCACGAAATCCAGCAGACCTTTATGCCCAGCCAGTTGCCTCACCTGCCAGGATGGGAATTGGCCGTCCTATGGCGTGCTGCTCGCCAGGTAGCAGGCGATTTCTACGACTTTTTTGAGCTGCCCGGCGGGCGACTGGGGCTGGTCATCGCCGACGTGGCCGACAAGGGCATGCCGGCCGCTCTCTTCATGGCGCTCACGCGGGCGCTGGTGCGAGCGGCCGCGCTGGAAGAACAATCGCCAGCCGCCGCCCTGACTCGCGTCAATGATCTGCTGGTGCCCGATGCCCAACACGGCATGTTCGTCACCGCCGTCTACGCGATTCTATCACTGGGAACAGGCGAGTTGGCCTACGCCAGCGCCGGGCACAATCCGCCGCTGCTGTTGCGGTCGCGCACAGGGGAACTGGAACCGTTCGTCAAAGGGGGAATGGCGCTTGGCGTGCTGGAGGGGACGCGACTGGAGGGGCGGGTCGTCTCCCTGGAGCCGGGCGACTATTTGATTTTTTACACCGACGGCGTCACAGAGGCGTTTTCTCCACAGGATGACATCTACGGCGTAGAACGTCTGCAGACAACCATCCAGGCCGCCGCCGGCGGAGGTTCGGCCCAGGCGATGCTGGACGGTATTGACAACTCGGTGCTCGCCTTCGTCGGCGACACCCCTCCCTCCGATGACTTGACGCTTATGGTGCTGCGCCGCTTGATCACCTGACGCACGAAACGTGAAACGTAAGGTGAAATAACGTTTCACGTTTCACTCTACAAAGATCTCTACCCGCTCGTTATCCTCTACATCCTCCACGTCCACGATCTTGCCTTTGGCGCCGGCTTGGATGGCTTCCATGATCTCTTCCAGGTTGATCTCCGCAGGCGCGAAGCGAGCCCCCATCTTGGTACCCACGCTGACCAGGCTCCAGGGCAGGTTGATGTTGACCTTGTTCCTGCCCGTGTTCAGGTCGGTCACTCGAACGCGAAGCCTGCGCGGCTCCCTCCCCCGGCTGTCCGGCTGGTAGTCTTGCTCTCGGCGATCCCCTTCCTGCAGAGCCGCCAGTAGTTGGGCTCCCTCCCCGGCGGTGATCTGACCGTTCTCAATCATATTCAGAATCTGCATCCGTTCTTTCGCCATAGCCATCCGACACCTCCAGGGGCATATTTTAGCACATTCTTCGGTGCTTACAACCTACTCGACATAGATCTCCACCCTCTCGTTATCCTCCTCGTCTATCACCTCCACGAGTTTGCCGCCTGCGCCGCTGGCGAGCAATTCCTCCAGTTCCTGCATGTCAAAGCCTTCGAACTGCGGGGCGAACCGCTCTGCCATACGCAACCCCGCGCCCACCAGGCCCATCGGAACCGTCACGTTCACCTTCGCCGTGCCCGATGTCAGGTTGGTCACCTGGATGCGGAGGAACTTTTTTTCCCCGGCCTGCGCCGACGCTGCCGGCGTAGCGGGCCGCGCCCCTTCCAGTGCTCGCAGCAGAGTGGCCGCCTCGTCCGCCGTGACTTTGCCCTCGTCCAGCATCTGGAGGATCTTTAACCGTTCTTCGCCTGTCGTTGTCATGCTCCACCTCCTAACCAAAATAGATTTGTACTTGCTCTCCATCCTCTCCCTCGTCCACCTCCACGACGAGGGGGCATCCACCTCGCGCTTCTTCCCGCAATGCCAGGATCAGCTCGTCTGCCCCCGTCTCCTCAATCTGGGGGACGAAGGGACGGAGGATGCGCAGTACCCAGGCGATGAGACCCAGCGGCAGGGCAAGAGAGATGTTGGGTCCATCAGCCTGCCGCACCCGCAGGAAAAACCAGTGAGCACGCTGCAACCACCAGCCCAGCGCCAACCCCAGCACGCCGAAGGCGAGGAGCAGCCAGCCCCAGGTCAACCACCCGGCGGCGACTGCTTCAGCCTGGACAGCGGTCACCAGCACTCCCCCGCACACCATCAGCCCGATCCCCGTCCAGGACACGGCCTGCCACACCCAGCGCACGAAAGTCGGGCGGGCGACGGGGGCAGCCGGTGCTTCCGGTGGTCTGGCGGTCTCCGTCAAAGCCTCCAGCCGCCGTACCCCCTCCTCGACGTCGATCTCTCCCGTCTTGATCAATTCCAGTATCCGCAGACGCTCTTCCATGAATTCCTCCTACAAGTTCGGCAAGTTGTCGTTCACTCGGCCGCCTGGCTCTGCATCTCCCTACACCGGACGGAAGTGGCGACCGCAGTTGCCTGGACTGCCTGCTTGGCCGGTCGTTCGACCCGGCGTTGCAATAGAGCGAACGCCACGGCCGCGGCCAGTCCCACTATCCCGGCGGCGTACCAGACCCAGCGCGGGTCAGTGTTGTCCATGATCAACCCGGCCAGGAGCGGCCCCACGGCCATCGGAATCACCCAACTGAACCCGTACACCGCCATGTACCGCCCCCGCATGTCCTCGGGCGCGAACTGGGCTGCCAGCGCCTGGGAGGTCGGGGCGGTCATCATCTCACCGATGGTGATAATGACCATCGCCGCCAGGAAAAAGATGTAGGCTGAGACGAAGCCGTATAAACTGAATCCGACGGCGTACAGCAGCGCGCCCACGGCTATCACGATCAGCGGCCTGTACCTGGCGATCCAGCGCGTGATAGAGAACTGGAACAGGACGACTATCGCCGCGTTGAGGCTGATAATGTAGCCAAAGCCCTGTGCGGAGATGGAGCAGGTATCCCGCAGATAGACGGCCAGCGTGGTGTTCATCTGCATGTAGACGAGCGTCATCAGGATGCAGGCCCCGATGAACAGGACAAAGGTCCCGTCCCGCAACACGTCCCGGTAGCCGCCAAAGGTCTGGGCCATCGTCTGCTCAGGTTCGCCCGCGCGGGGAGCGGGCCGGGTCTCCCGTATCGCCAGGGCCACGATGCCGGCGGTGATCAGGCTGGCGACCGCGTCGCAGATAAAGAGGGACAGGTATGACCGAGCGGCCAGCAGCCCCCCAAT
>JAUXFI010000165.1 GCA_030620125.1 Anaerolineae bacterium | reverse complement strand
TACGGGGTGGAGGACTTGAGCGGGAACGTGTGGGAATGGTGCCGGACCAAGTGGGAGAATGGTTACGAGGACTATCGAGACGACAATGACCTGGAGGGCGGGGCGCTGCGGGTGTTGCGTGGGGGCGCGTTCTACGATAAAGCGTGGTCCGTGCGCTGCGCCTGCCGCGACGGGTACAACCCGTACTACCGCTTCAGGGGCAGCGGTTTTCGGGTCATCGTAGCGTCCCCCGTCCATCTCTGAACTCTGGTGCTCTGGACTCTGGCACTCTGGTATCTGTACTCTGGGGGGAGGGGTCTGGGGAGGGGGACGCCCCTCCCCAGGAGTTGAATCCGCGCGCAGCGCGGCCGCGCGCGGTGAAATTCTGAAAGGAGAGCAAAATTGAGCAGTCTCTACGATCAAATCCACACCTGGGACAACCTCTACCTCGCCTGGCGCAAGGCTTCGCGGGGCAAGCGCGGCCGCGAGACTGCTGCCCGCTTCGAGTACCGTTTGGAGGATAACCTCCTGCAACTCGAGGAGGAACTCAAAACCCGGACGTACTGTCCCGGCCCGTATTATTCCTTCTACATCCACGACCCCAAGCGCCGCCTCATCTCTGCCGCCCCCTTCCGCGACCGCGTCGTCCATCACGCCCTGTGCAACCTCATCGAACCGCTCTTTGAGCGCCGTTTCATCTCCGATTCCTACGCCAACCGGGTCGGCAAAGGCACTCATCGCGCCCTCGACCGCTGCCAGGAATTTGCCCGGCGCTACCGTTACGTCCTGCCCCTCGACGTCCGCCGCTTCTTTCCTTCCATTGACCATAGTATCCTCAGAGAGACCCTCGCCCGTACCATCGCCGACCCGGACACGATGTGGCTGGTTGACCGTATCCTGGAGAGCGGCATCGGCGTGCTCGACGAGGTTTACGAGATGGCCTGGTTCCCCAGCGACGACCTCTTTGCCGCCAACCGGCCCCGGGGGTTGCCCATCGGCAACCTCACCTCCCAATTCTGGGCCAACTGCTTTCTCGATCCCTTTGACCACTTTGTCAAGCGGGAACTGCGCTGCCAGGGCTACCTGCGCTACGTGGACGACTGCCTCTTTTTCGCCGACGACAAGCCCACCTTGTGGACCTGGCGGGAGGCGGTGGTAAAGCGTCTGGCCCGCCTGCGCATCACCATCCACGAGAAGCAAGCCCACCCCCGGCCCGTCACCGAGGGCATACCCTTTCTGGGCTTTGTCATCTTCCCGGCCGGCCGGCGGCTCAAGCGGCGCAAAGGCATCGCCTACCGGCGCCGCCTCAAGGCATTACTGGCATCCTACGCCGCGGGCGAGATTCCCATAGAGCGGGTGAACGGTTCCGTGCAAGGCTGGGTCAACTATGCCCGTTACGGTGACACCTGGGGGCTACGCCAGGCTCTCTTCACCGCCCTGCCCGTCATCGCGCCAGATATGATCCGTTAATTAAATCCTGCTGATCAGTGTTCTGAGGCTAGAATGAAACAAGAAATGGTCATTTTTACCCGCACCTTTGACTTTGTTGACTGGCTGATCCCTCGCACCCTCGCCTTTCCTCGCAGCCAGCGCTTTGTGGTCACCAGGCGGCTGCAAGACGCGGCCCTGGACTTTTACGAACTCGTTCTGGAGGCCAATGGCTGCTGGGGGCAGGCCCGGTTGGAGAAACTGCGCCAGGCCGACGCGGCGCTCGACAAAATACGCCACTACCTGCGGCTGGTCTCCAGGTGGAAATGGCTTTCCCAGGGGCAGTACCGCCACGCGGCGGCGATGGTCGCCGAAATAGGGCGATTGCTGGGTGGTTGGATCAAACAGACCGGCACGTAGGGGCAACCCTCGTGGTTGCCCTCTGTGCGGGGCCGGACCGAAAGGCGCTGCGGGTGTTGCGTGGGGGCGCGTCCAACAATGAAACGAGGAACGTGCGCTGCGCCTACCGCAACAGGAACAACCCGAACAACCGCAACAGGAACAACGGTTTTCGGGTCATCGTAGCGTCCCACGACTTTCACGCAGGCCGGAAATGTCCGGTGGGGCAGCGCCCTGCCAGGCCGAGGCAAAGAAAGACGGCGCGGTCCGGTCCCGGCCGCGCCCCGAGCACGAGCAAGCGCGGGGCCGGGCAAATATGGCCCGGGTAGCCTGTTGACTACCCCCGGGGGTGCCCCCTGGGTTCGTCCCTGGCGCACCCCCGGCGTGGCCTACATCACGTTTCACGCATCACGAATCACGAACCAGGAGGTCATTATGACGTTCGACATTAAAGTTTGGCGAGAACAACTATCGCACCGCATGGAGAACTGGAAAGGCCGCTGGGAGCAGGCCCAGCCAGCCGGCGTCTCTTCCCTCTATGCCTTTCTCTCGGCGATGGCGCTGTGGCCGGTGGTGGAGGCGGCCCGGCAAGGGGAGTGGGCCGCGCGGGCGGCGTTGGGGGGCGTGGCTGCCGGCGTGGGCGGCAACCTGCTGGCCAACCAGGTTCAATCCTGGAAGGACGAAGTGGACGCAGCGCTAAAGTTGGCCCAGGCAGCCGAGGAAAACGCGGACATCCGGGCCGCGTTGGATATGGTACTGGAACAGTTGGAGGTGGTGCCCCAGGCCCAGGCCGGTCTGGATGAGGCGGATCGGGCCTGGTTTTCCGAGGCGCTGCACCGTGAGGTGGCGGGTCTGGGCAGCGGCCTGACGGTGACCACCGTCACAGTCACCGGCTCCGGGGCCGCGGCTGTGGGAGAGCGGGCCGTAGCTGCTGGCGCGGGTGGAGTGGCCGTGGGTGGCAATGTCCACGGTGACGTCGTCATTGGCGCTGGCGACCGGTCCCAGGGTCCTGCCGCCCTGCGCCGCCGCTACCTGGCCGAACTGGCTGCCGAGGCCAATCGCCTTCCTTGGGCCAGCCTCGACCCCGACTATGCCGATCCGTCACGAGGCGAGAGATTGGGCTTGGCCGACGTCTACACCGCCCTGGACACCACCGAACTGGAACGGGTCGAGAGCGAGGACGAAATGCGGGCCTTCCTGGCCCGCCAGGCCGAGGTTCGCCGCATCCCGGCCCTTGAGATGATCAACCAGGAGCCTCACCTGCTCCTGCTGGGTGATCCTGGCTCTGGCAAGTCTACCCTGGTCAACTTTTTGGCCTACGTCCTGGCCCAGGCGGAGCAGGCCGAGGAGCCAGCTTCCTGGCTGGAACGGCTGTCACCCTGGTCCCACGGCTCGCTCCTGCCGCTGCGGGTTATCCTGCGAGAGTTCGCCGCCAGCCTGCCCGCCGGGACCCGCCGAGGCAAGACCACCCTGCTCCTGCGGCACCTGGAGGCACTGCTGGACGAGTGGGGACTGAGTGCCTTCTGGTCGCACCTGCACCAGGCGTTGGGGGACAAAGAAGCGCCAATCCTGATCCTGCTGGACGGGCTGGACGAAGTACCGGGCGACCTTCGCCGGGCGGTAGTGGAGAGCGTGGATGACTTTGCCGGGCGCTACCCCCAGCATCGCTACCTGGTCACCTGTCGGCCCTACGCCTACGTGGGGCAGCCCTGGCGGCTGAGCGGATTTCGCGAGGTGACACTGGCCCCATTCAGCGAGGAGCAAATCGCCTACTTTGTGACCGTCTGGTACGACGAACTGGCCCGCCGTGGCCGCTTCACGCAGGCCCAGGCCACAGCCCGAGCCGAACGGCTGAAAGCGGCAGCAGGCCGTGCCGACCTGCGCGGCCTGGCCGAGCGTCCCCTGCTGCTGACCGTGATGGCCCTGTTGCATACCTTCCGCGGCCAGTTGCCCGACGACCGGGTGGAACTCTACCGCTGGACGGTGGACCTGTTACTGCGTCGCTGGGAGGAGCGGGCGGGGGACGAGCAGGGAATACTGGAAACGTTGGCGTTGCCGGGCTTGAAGATGAATGACCTGGAGGCGGGGTTGTACGACGTCGCCTTCCGCGCCCATCAGGGCCAGGGAGATGCCGAGGGCACGGCCGACATCGCCGAGAAGGACCTGAGAGACTGGCTGGCCCCCTACCTGGGCGGAAGTTGGGACCAGGCGGGTCGTTTCGTGGAGTACATCCGGGAGCGGGCTGGCCTGCTGGTACGCCACAAGCCCGCCGCTTACACCTTCCCCCACCGGACGTTTCAAGAGTACCTGGCTGCCTGCCATCTGGTCGGTCATTCTGACTTTCCGGGTGAGGCGGCCCGGCTGGCGCGGGATGACCTGGACCGCTGGCGGGTGGTCTACGTGCTGGCGGCCGGCCACGCGGCCCGCACCCACCGCCTGGGGAGCGCTCTAAGCGCGGTCAACGCTTTGTGCCCTGCTCCCTGCATCCCCGGCAGGGACGCGGGCGACGACGTCTGGCGGGCATCGGTGTTAGCCGGGGAGGCGTTATTAGAGATTGGGCTGGTCGGCGTGCAACGGGAGCCGGTGGGCCAGGCGGTGTTGAAGCGGACGCAGGACTGGTTGGTGGCACTGCTGCGGGCTGGGGCGCTGGACCCGCGTGAACGTGCTGAGGCCGGGAACGTACTGGTATTGCTGGGCGATCCGCGCTTTCGTGAGGACGCCTGGTATCTGCCCGACGAGCCGCTGTTGGGCTTTGTGGAGATCCCAGCGGGGACGTTCCTGATGGGCACGCGGGAGGAGGACATCCCGGCGCTGCTAGAGCGATTTGGTGGGCAGCGAGAATGGTACGATGACGAGACGCCCCAGCACGAGATCACACTGCCAGTGTATTACGTCGCCCGCTACCTGGTGACGGTGGCCCAATTCCGGGCTTTTGTGGAGGAGAGTGGTTACCGGCCGGGAGATTCTGATTGTCT
>JAUXFI010000039.1 GCA_030620125.1 Anaerolineae bacterium | reverse complement strand
GCTTTGCCGCCCGCAAACCCCCCATCTTCCCCTACTTATTGAGAAGATACTCCATCCGGTCATCAAGCGTATGCAAGTGGCAACCAAACGGTAAAGGTGCTGCCCACGCCTTCCTCGCTCTCCGCCATCACCCGCCCACCGTGCAGTTCCACGACCCCCTTGACGATTGCCAGTCCCAGGCCGGTCCCAGAGATCTGCATTGACCGCGGCTCTTCCCCACGGAAGAACCGCTCAAAGAGGTGCGGCAGGTCCTCCTCTGGGACACCCATCCCACTGTCCACTACTGTCACCGTGGCCCACGTGCGCTCCTCCGCCTCCTCCGTCCCGGTGGAAACCACCACCTTTCCTCCCTCCGGAGTGTACAGAAGGGCGTTATCTACCAGGTTGTCCAATACGAGCATCATCCACTCCTGGTCCACCAGCGCCACCGGCCCTGGCCCCGCCGACTGGTGCTCCAGCGTCACATCCCGGCTCTCGGACAGCCTCTGGTGGCGGATGATGGAGAGTTCAACCAACTCGTTGAGTAAAGTTGGGTTGGGCGTCATCTCTAGCCGTCCGGCGTCTATGCGCGAGATTTGCAGGATGTCTTCTACCAGCCGCGCTTGCCGGTCCGCCTCCTGCTCCAGTGTGTCCAGGTACTGCTCCCACTTCTCCGGCTTCCGTCGCATCAGATTCGCGTACAGTTTGATCGTCGTGACCGGTGTGCGCAGTTCGTGGGAGATATTGGTGACGAAGCGGGTCTTCATCCGGTTCAACGCCTTGAGGTGGCTAACGTCGTGGATGTCTACCACAGCGGTTGCTTCCTCGCCCCCCGGTTCTGAGACAGGTGCTGCCCTTAGCTCCAGGTCCAACCCGGTCAGTTCCAGCACCGTCTCCGGCCGCTCCTCGATCCGCCGCGCCAGGTCCCGCACCGTCTCCTGCAGTCGCTCCACGTTCTCCGGGGAAAGGGAACGAGTCAGCCAGGCCTGGGCGACAGGATTGGCCTGCAGGATCTCGCCTTCCGCATTGGTGACGACGATGCCGTCGGTGATGCTCTGCAGGATCGCCTCCGATTGGGCGTACTGGGCCGCGAGTTGCGCCGTTCGCTCCCGCACCCGCTCCTCCAACTGCTCGGCGTAGTCAAGCACTTCCCGGTGCAAGCGGGCGTTCTCGATGGCGGTGGATGCGGACGCGGCCAGCAACTCTACCAACGCCAGTTCCGCCTGGCCGAAGCGGCCTGCATCCGCATCCACCACCTGGAGCACGCCGATCACTTCCTGCTTGGCGCGCAGTGGAACGCTAAGGATGGAGCGCGTCTCCAGCCCGGTTTGCCGATCTACACCCCCAAAGTAGCGCCCGTCGGTCTGCGCGTCGGATATGATCAGACTCTCGCCGCTGTGGGCTACCCAGCCAGCAATCCCCTCCCCCGGTGACAGCCGCCAGCCACGCACAATCTCACTTTCTGGTCCAACAGCATGCCAGCAGACCAGTTGCTCGCCCTGGCCCTCCCCTGTTCCGGCAGGGGAGGAAGACTCGACCAGCCAGACCGAGCAGGCAATCACGTCCAGAAGGCGACGCACCTCTTCCAGGACAGTGACAAGTACCTGGTCCAGGTCAAGCGTAGCGCTGAGCGCCTGGCTGGCGCGGTTGAGCAGCGCCAGCTCCTGGTTGCGCTGCCGCACCGCCTCCTCTGCCCGTACCCGCTCGGCCAGTTCTTGCCGGATTGTCTCATACAACCGCGCGTTAGCGACGGCTACGGCGACCTGGTCGGCCAGAGTCTCCATCACCATCACGTCGCTTTCGTCAAAGTCGCCGAGTTGCGGGCTTTGGACATCCAGCACTCCCACAATCTCCTCGCCCACCCGGATAGGTACGCTCAGTTCGGACTGTGTCGGCACCGTACCGGGATAAAGATTGATGTAACGCGGTTCGGCATCCACGTCGTTGGCCAGCAGCGTCTCGCCGTGATGACCCGCCCAGCCAACGATGCCTTGGCCTAACTTTAGCCGGTGATCAGGAGGGAACAGGTGGGCAAAATCGCCATCTCTGGCCCTCATCACCAACTCGTCCCGTTCGTGATCCACGGTGAAAAGTGCCACGTGATGGTAGCCAAAGCTCTCCTGCACCAGATGGGTGGTTCTTTCCATCACGGCATCCAACTCTAGCACAGCAGCGATTTTTTCGCCGATGTCGTTGATGAGCGCCAATTGAATCACTCTCCGCTGTGTCTCTTCGAACAAGTAGGCGTTCTGAAGAGCAATGGCCGTCTGGCTGGCGATGGAGAGCAGCAGGTCCCGGTCGTGCTCGTCATAGCCGGAAAGAGTGGTGGGGCTTTGGACGGCGGCCATCATCCCCAGCACCCGGTCGCCGATGACCAGCGGCACCCCCACCCAGGAGAGGGCAGGTCGCCCGAGTAATTCGATTCCCATCTCCTCCAACCGCTTGGGCAGATCCTCTTTAATGAGCAGCGGCGTACGGCTGCGGATGATATGCTCGGCGAGCCCCTGACCGGCACGATAGGCGATGTGGGGCTTTTGAGCTTTGCCCCCGACGACGTCGAGGGCGAAAGTGATCTCGTCCTTGTTCGGGTTGTAGAGGACAATATAAAAATCAGTGGTATCCACCAGGCGGGCAGCGCCCCGGTAGGCCTCGTCAAGCACCTGATCCACGTCGAGGCGGGCAGTGAGAGCCTGGCCCAGTTCGTTCAGCACGGCCAATTCCTCGATGTGGGTGCGGGTAGCTTCGAGCAGGCGGGCATTTTCGATAGCGGTGGCAATCTGCGTGCTGAGGGTCTCCATGTCGGTCACGTCGGTCTCATTGAAGGCATCGAACTCGCAGCTCTGTATGTCGAGCACGCCAATGACCTTCTGCCCACTCTTGATGGGCACCGCGAGTTCCGACTTGGTCTCCTCCTCCGCCTTGCGCACGTAATGGGGATCTTTGCCGACGTCACCGCTGACCTGAGTCTCGCCGGTTGCTGCCGCGTACCCTACCATCCCTTCCCCGATGTTAAGGCCGAGATCCTCGGAGAAGATGTCAGCGTAGCCGCCCGCGATGGACTGCAAAGTCAAGCGCTTGGTCTCCTCGTCAAGCAGCATCAGTGTCACGCCATAGTAGTCGAAGGCATCACATACGGCGGTCACGATTTCAGACAGCAGTGCATCCAGTTCCAATTCACCGCTCACGCGCTGACCCACCTCATAGATCAGTGCAGTCTGGGTAGCCCGTCGCTGCGCCTCCTCCTCTGCCCGCTTGCGCTCGGTTTCTAGCGTCTCCAACTCGGCAACCCTTTGGCGCAAATCCGCCAATTCGTTGACAAGTTGTCCCTTGGTCTTGTCTTTGTCTTTCATCTTGTGCACCCCCCAATGTACCGGGCCCTGATCCTTATGCCCGTCAGACACCTGCTTCATCGGGCACGCTCCACTCGGAGTCGCCTGGAGAGTCGGCCCCGAAATCATATCCAACCTGAAATCCGACGTTTGTATTATACTCGAACGGCTTGAGGGAGCAAACTCGCTCTCTTCACCCTGCCAGGTGATGCGTGAGACGTGCGTGCCCCGATCACCTTGGGTTGTCAGTTTACCCATTGGCATTTATAATAGCGCCTGTTGGGAAAGAGAGTGAAAAGAGCATAATGGCAAAACGCAGACGCAAATCACGTGGACGCAAGGATCGCAAGGCACAAAGCTCAACTGCTTTGCGGCAGAATGGGTCGAGAGCGTTCAAAAGGGGAGACTACAGCCAGGCGATTGAGATATGGGAACGAGTGGGTCGGCAGACCCCCGACTTATTGCCGGCATCGGTCCTGGCTGAGGCTTATTTCCGCAGGGGGTTGAGCCGTCTGTACAGTCAGGGCCCCAAACCCCAGGCCGGCCCAAGCGATTTGAAGCAAGCGTCCGAGCTACAGCCGGACAACCCTCGTTACGCTTATCACCTCGGTCTGGCCGCGCATCACCAGGACGACCTGGATGGAACAATCTCCGCTTACCAGGAAGCCCGTAAGAGTGAAGCCGAATTTGCGGGCCGTGCGGCCTTCCCCCTGGCGCTGGCACTGCTCCAACGCGGCGAGGATCCGGCTGCCGACGCGGTGTGGTCTGCGCTATCGGATGCGGAACGGGCAATGTTGAGCCAGTCGGAAACATTCCGGCGCCGGCCATACACCCTCACGCCCGACGCGCCGCTGCTATGGCGTGGGTTGGCGGCGCTGGATGCGGACGACCACGACCAGGCCCTGACCGCCCTCGACAGCGTCCTCGAAAACCCAACCGCTCCTGCTGAGCAGAGAATGGCCCACTATTACCGGGGTGTCTTGGCGGCGCGCGACGAGGACTGGGACAAAGCTCGCCGACAATGGGACACTGCCCGTGCGGCCGGCCTCTCCCTGCCGCGACTGGCGGCGAACCTGGGCGAGGTCTACCACCGGCTGGCCGAAGAGCGGTTGGTGAACGAGGACGTAGAAGGCGCGCTGGCGGCCGCGGCAGAAGCGCTGCGTCACAAGCCGGGCGACAAAAGGCTTAACCTGCTTCTTTCCCAGGCACACCAGCGGCTGGGTTATCAGGCTGCCACCGCCGGTCGGTGGGACACTGCTCACGACCATTGGGAAACGGCCAACGCTATGGAGGGCGGTAGCTTCCGGCTGGCCTACAACCTGGCGCTGGCCTACGAGCGAGCCGAAAATTTCCTCTCCGCAGGCGAAACGTGGCGCGAAGCGTTACGCCGCCGCCCGCGCCGCGCCGACCACCCCGACGCCATCAACGACGAGCAGGTGGCCCAACTGTGGCAGCGATCCGCCGAGGCGTACCGCAAGGCAGGCGAGTATAACGAGGCGATACACGTCTACCGGCAAGCAGTCAAAAAGAACCCAGACCTCCTGGAGACGCGCATGGTCTTATCTGAGGCGCTGTTGGCCAACGGTCAGGTGCAGGCGGCGGAGAACGAGCTGAATCGTATCCTGGAGCGCGATCCAGACAACATCCCGGCGCTGCTGCGCCAGGGGGAAGTGAGCGCTGCAAGCGGCAGATGGTGGCGCTGGCGCGGCCCCACCTTCTATTGGGAGCGGGTGCTGGAGCTACAGCCAGATAATCGTGCCGCCCGCCAGTTGTTGGTCGAGTTCTATCAAGATCAAGCAGAAGCCAACCTCTCATGGGGCTACCACGTCCACGCTATTGAGATGTACGAACGAGCGCTCAAGTATCAGCCCGAGAACAGCAGAATCCTGGCGGCGATGGGCGGCTGTTACCTCAGGATGGACGACGAAGCGGCCGCTCAGTCACACATTGAGCAAGCTCTGGCCAACGGGCCGTCCGACCTGGACGTGTACGACGAGATCATTCACGCCTGCTTGGACGTGGGCGAACCTAACCAGGCGTGGGACGTAATGAGCAAAGCAGAAGCTGCTATTGAGACCATCCCCTATCAATTCTACCTGACCCAGGCATCTTACTGCATCAGGGATTACCGGAGTGAACTGGTACGTCCCTGGTTGGATCGCGCCGTTGAACAGGCCCCGCCCGACGCGTCCATCTTTGTGACGATTGGCGAGATGGCTGTGATGGCCGGAGCTTCGGAGATTGGGCAAGAGTACCTGGAGCGGGCGATAGCGGCCGGTCAGGCGCCAGGGCAGGCATACTTGATGCTGGGCATCCTGGCCGCCAAAAATAGTGACGAGAGGACAGCCAACAAGCACTGGAGAGAGGCAGATAGAATTGCCCGCAGGAACCGCGACGAGGAGTTGCGCCAACGGGTACAGGAGGCGCGTTTCCTCTTCAGCGGGCCGCCTGGCCTGATGCGTCTGCTGTTGGGGCTTGGAGGGGGACCGTTTGACGGCCTTCCCTTCCCTGACATGTTTTACGACGAGTATGATGATGATGACGACTACTTCGATATCTGAGAGGTCTGGAACGGAACAAGGATCGCTGGCGCGCCGTCGCGCCCAGACGCCTAACCTGACCAGCAGCGACCCTTATGCCGTCCTGGGACTGGTGCGCGGCGCTTCCCCGCGCGAGATCAAGCGGGCCTACTTTGACCTGGTGCGCCAATACGCGCCGGAGGAGCACCCGGATGCCTTCAAGCTGATCCGGGCAGCGTACGAAAAGCTGCGCACGGCCGACGTCAAGGCGGAGACAGACCTGTTCTTGTTTCAACCCCCACCCCCCTGGGAGCCACGCAAGCGCCGGCGCAAGCTCGACCTGGCGGTTCACCCCAAGGATGTCTGGCTGTTGTTGCAGCAGCACGGCGACCTGGGGCGGACGGACTTTAAAGCAGACTACAGGCCGGTGCGGCTATGAGCGACCACCGTCAGGTCTGGGAGACGCTGGCCAACTTGTTGGCGCGGGTGGAGACAGGTATGGACGACACCCGCTCCACGCAGGAAGTGGGGGAGACAGCGCTGGAGGAATTGAGAAAAGAGGTCCGCAAGCTGGGCAAGGCACAATTCAAGGCCAACACGCTGTCCGAGGACCAGAGCGCTCGATGGGAACAATCCATCGCCAGCGTGCAGGCCGCGCAGGAGCAACGCGATCAGTTGCTGGAGACAATGGTCGGCGAGCGAGTGGCTGCGCGGGAGCGCGAATTACTGGAGGCGGTACTGCCAGCGCTGGACGGATTGGAAAAAGCCATCACCAGCGGCCTGCGTTACCTGGAGGTACGGGACAGGGCAGCCAATTCGCCCAACATCGCCCCGGCGCAAGCTGTCCTGGTCTCACCGGCCGACCGGGCGATGCTGGCAGGATGGTTGGACGGCTTGCGGCTGGTGCGCGAGCGGATGTTGGCGATCCTGGAAGAGGGGGAAGTAACCCCCATCCCAACCGTCGGCCAGCTCTTCGACCCCTACCTGCACGTCGCCGTCGGCGCCACCACAGAGGGAGAGGGACCGGTGGGGACCATCGTGGCGGAGGAGCGACGAGGGTACCGTTCCCCGACCGGGGTACTGCGTTACGCCGAAGTAGTCGTCTACCGGCCAGAACCATAGGGCGAATTTACGTATCCTCTCAAAAAATTGGGGCAAGAATAATCTCAACGCTCCCAGCCCCCGTCTCGGGGGCAAATTCGCGGAGCAAACCTTGTCTGAGCCGCCCCCGGGGACGGGGGCTTTGAGCGAGAAAGTGCGATTGCCCCAAGATATTGAAAAGATACGAATTTACGAATCTACGAATCCACGAACCAAGGAGAGTGAATAAATATGATCGTCGGTATTGACTTGGGCACAACCAACTCTGGCGTCGCCATTGTGCAGAACGGCGCGCCTCAGATGCTCCCTAACGGGGAGGAGCGGATCATCCCCTCGGTAGTGGGGTGTTCGCCCTCGGGCCAGTGGCTGGTCGGCACACCCGCCCGCAACCAGTACGTCTTGAGTCCGGAGAATACTGTCCGGTCCATCAAGCGGGAGATGGGGACCGATATTCGGGTTCAACTGGCTGGACGGCAGTTCAGCCCGCAGGAGATTTCGTCTTTCATCCTGCGCGAACTGAAGGGTATTGCCGAACACAACCTGGGCGATGAGGTCTCAGACGCGGTCATCACCGTGCCGGCCTACTTCTCCGACGCTGCGCGACAGGCAACCCGCGATGCCGGTCAGATTGCTGGCTTCAACGTGCGCCGGATCATCAACGAGCCTACGGCAGCGGCCCTGGCCTACGGTCTGAACATGGTCGAGGACCAACTGGTGCTGATCTACGACCTGGGCGGAGGCACCTTCGACGTGTCGCTGGTCGAGCTGATGGGGGGCATCGTCGAAGTCCGCGCCAGCCACGGCAACACCCGGCTGGGAGGAGACGATTTCGATTGGCGACTGGCAGAGAAAGTCGCCGAGCAGTTCGAGGAACAACACGGGGTCGTCCTGAGAGAAGACCGGCGTGCCTGGGCGCGCCTGCTCCGTGCGGCAGAAATGGCCAAGATCGAACTCTCGTCCCACCCCTTCGCCTGGATCAGAGAGGAATACGTGGCGGAGAAAAAGGGCATCCCACTGCACCTGGAATACGAGGTCAGTCGCCAGGAATTCAAGGAAACGATTGACGACCTGCTGGATCAAACGTTAGACTCCATTGACCAGGTAATGGAGGATGCCCAGGTGACGCCGGAGAAGATCAGCCACGTGCTGCTGGTGGGAGGCTCGACCCGCATCCCAGCCGTGTGGGAGTTGGTGGCCGACTACCTGGACACCGAGCCGCACATGTCCATCAACCCAGAAGAGGCTGTGGCGTTGGGGGCTGGCGTGCAGGCCGCCATCATCGCCGGACAGCCAATAGACGCCATTCTGGTGGACGTGACTCCCCACTCGTTGGGTATCGCCGTGGCCGAAATCCGCATGGGGCGGGTCATCCCCGACCGCCACAGCGTTCTCATCCGGCGCAACACCACCATCCCGGTGTCTAAAGAGGAGGTCTACTCCACCCTGTACCCCGATCAGGATACAATCAAGATCCGGGTGTATCAGGGAGAGAGCCCGATTGCGCCGGAGAACACTTTGTTGGGCGACTTTTTGGTCACCGACCTGGAGCCGGAGACCCCCGGCGAGTTGGCCACGGTCACCGTCCGGTTCGACTTTGACGTGGACGGCATCCTCAAGGTGACGGCGCAGGACCGCCACACGGGACAACAAAAGGACATCACGGTCGAGGCTTCCCTGGCCCGGTTGAGCGAAGTAGAGATCATAAAGGCCCAGGCGTGGATGGCTGAAGCAATTGAGGCCTCGGCGGAGAGCACGGCCCTGTTGGAGCAGGCTAGGCAGTTCTTGGCCGGGGATGAGCTTGAGTCGGAAGACCACGATGAATTGGCAAAGCTAGTTGCCGGCATTGAGGCAGCTCAGACCGCCGGGGACGCTTCTCGTCTGGAATCGCTGCAAGAGGAGTTGTTGGATTTCCTGTTCGACCTGGAGGATATGGAAGAGGACTGACAGGTTAGGGGCGGGGGCTAACAGGCTCACGCCTGCCCCCTGTAGAAAGTGCGTGCCGTTAGTCTACAGGCCACGCTCCAGGGCGCGAACTGAAACAAGCTGCGGATGTTCCAACCCCTCGACCGGCGTCTCCCGAACCGTGCCCTCCTGGAGCAACGCGGCTACCGTGTGATCCAGTTCGGTCGGCGTCCACTTTAGAACGTGGAAGACCTTGCCAATCATCCTACGATCTGCAGCAACTATGTTGTCGAGGTACTGCAACATCAGTACACGTCGCGCCTCACCTCGCCCGATCTGGCGCGCCTGCTCCGGGACGTCTGGATACCAGCGCGGCAATAGTTCGTAGAGGAAAGCATACCGCCAGGCCCCGGCGTCTGCCACCCCTACCGGCAGCACCTTGAGCCCCACCTGCAACTCCACCAGCGCCCGTTCAAAGCGGGACTTGGCGCTCTCCGCGCTCATGCGCGCCTCCCGGCGCAGCCTGACCGTGTCCAGAGGCCCGTGCTCCAGCAGCGCCTCGTAGATCGCCTTGGATTCAGCGGTCATCAGACCGTCGGCGTACTCCTGGAGATAATCGTCGAGGGAGCCATAGTTCTCACTGAGAGCGTAGAAATACGCCAGTTCCGCCAGCGAGACCAGCGTGGCCCGCCGACGGAGGAATTTGCCATAGTACCACCACTTTTTGTCCAGCGCGTTATCCTTCCAGCCCCAGCACTTGCTGCCATCGGGATCGCCGTGCTCGTCAGGCACCGGCCGCACGCGCCCGGCAATGGCGTGGAACAGGTTGGGCATCTCCACTCCCTTGATCGGCCAAAAGTGGCAAAAGCCCACCTCCTCGACAAAGGCACGGGCTTGCTCAATGGTACGTACCCGCCGCTCAGGAGTGCGGCGGTAGTTGAACTCGCGTTGGCGTTTGATCTCGTCGAGGGTGAGAATGGTCACAGAGTGGCTCCTGATCAAACTGACCACAACGAGAGTTGGTGAGCCGGACGGTGGCCATCGAGCAGGACGTAGGGAGCCAATCGTTTCGTGATGACCCCTATCTTGCGCAAGTCGGTCAGATCACGCAGCCGGCCGCGCCGCCGCTCCCGCAAAATGCGCTCTGCGCCTGTGGGACCGATACCCGGCACGCGCAGCAGGTCACGCCGGTCGGCGGTGTTCACCTCGACGGGGGCGTGGGCCAGGTGGCAGCGCGCCCAGGCCAGCTTGGGATCGCTTTCGAGCGGCAGGTTGCCGCCAGGGCCGAAAGGGAGTTCCTCGACGGTAAAGCCGTAGTCGCGCAGGAGGAAGGAGGACTGATAAAGCCGGTGCTCGCGCAGGGGCGGATTCGGCGGTCGGTTCTCCAGCGGTGTATCGGGCACCGGCGCGAAACCGCTGAAATAGGCCCGTGCCAGCCCGACCTGCCGGTGCAGGTACTCTGTCGTGGTCAAAAGTTCCACGTCGCTCTCGTCAACCGCGCCGACGACGAACTGAGTGGTGGAGCTGGGCCAGCGTCCCGGTTCCCCTCGCCGGATTTCCTCAATCCAGCGCAACCGCTGCAACAGTTCCTCGACAAAGAACTTGCGCGGGGCCAGTTGGGCGAGGCGTTCGGCGTTGGGCGATTCCAGGTTGACCGAGACCCGGTTGCTCAGACGCATCGCCGCCATAATCTGATCCCGCTCCGCACCTGGCATGATCTTGAGGTGGATGTAACCCTTAAATTCGTAGCGCCGGCGCAGGATTTCTGCCGTGGCGATAAGACGGTCCTGGATGCGAGGACCGCCTCCGGCAAGGCCGGAACTGAGAAAGAGACCTTCGGCGATGCCCTTTCGATACAGTCGCATAAAGAGGCCGGCCAGTTCGTCGGGGGAAAAAGTAGCCCGGCAAAAGTCGCGCCCCTGGCGGAAAGCGCAGTAGGTACAGTTTCGCTCGCAGGCGGAGGTGAGCATAGTCTTGAGCAACGCAATGCGCTTCCCATTGGGCATCACGGCGTTGTGAATAGCACCGGAGAGATCGTCGTCCTTGCGGACGGGCGATTGGGGAATTCCCATCTCTTCGGCAGGTTCAAAGCAGGTTGGTGGTCCCAGCAACTTTAGTTTTGCCAGTGCATCCATCAAGAGCCTCCACCTGTATTATACGAACAAACGTTCGGCCTGTCAAGTAACTCGTTGGGGAGTTGGGGAGCGTAAGAGTCGAGTTGCGTCGCCAAGCCATTGATTACACTGCAGGCAACAAGGCGTAGCAACTGCGTTCGGTCCCGGCAGAGGGAAACCACACTTGACGTCTGCCCTCAATTCGGCTACACTATCCGTAGCCAATCACTCATCCTCTCGCTCCTCGTCCACAGAATGCAACTTCCCGGCCCTAATTGCGTATTAAACACGAAGGGAGGTACACACAAAATGAAACTGCTTATTCGTTGGGTCATTGCCAGCCTGGCGCTCTTTGCAGCGGCCTGGCTCGTCCCCGGCATCCACGTCGAGGGAACCGCGTGGGTCGTCTACGCCGTGATGGCGGTCGTCCTGGGGCTGATCAACGCCATCGTGCGTCCGCTACTCAAGCTCCTGACCTGCCCGCTCATCCTTCTCACGCTGGGCCTGTTCACCCTGGTCATCAACGGTATCACGCTGTGGCTAGCCTCAGCTATCGCTGTGAACTGGTTCCACGTCGGCTTCTACGTGGATGGCCTTTTGAGCGCCTTCCTGGGCGCGCTCATCGTCAGCGTCGTCACCGTCATCCTCTCGGCGCTGGTCAAGGAAGACGATTAGATTAAAGGTGGGTAGATTCTTGCGAGGATATACGACAATGACCAACAACAAACTGCGACGGCAGGATGGAATCATCGCGGGCGTCTGCGGCGGCCTGGGTGCCTTTTTCGGCATCAGCCCGTTCTGGTTCCGCTTGCTTTTCCTGATCCTGTTGATCCCAGGCGGCCTGCCGGGGCTCTTGCCCTACATGCTCCTCTGGATCATCATCCCCCGAAGACGGTAAGCGGATATCAAGCGCACCCAAAACGTGAAACGTGAAAACGATCTCGACGCTAGCATCCGATCACGTTTCACGCGCTCTGTTCCACCGGAGACTACTTCTCCATCGCCTGTCCCATCCATCAAAAGTTACAAACCAGAAACGCTACCGTAACGCAGATGAAACCCTCAAAACATCTATCTTGAGGTATACTTGATGCTGTCTGATGGAGTTGCACAGCGGGGCGGGTAGCATCAAAACTCCTACTTTCTTTCTTGGCAGTGCCTGGGGACCAGCCGACCCCGCCCTGGAGGGTCCCCAGGCACGCCGTCTTTTTTATCCCCCCCCCACTT
>JAUXFI010000178.1 GCA_030620125.1 Anaerolineae bacterium | reverse complement strand
GAGTAAATAGCAATCGCGGGTTGTTGCTCGACACGCACACCGCCTGTATATCGCCGTGGTGGGACGAGAGCCTGGCGCACCGGGTGTCACAACTGGGCAGCCCACCGCTTCTGGCTGTTGCTATGGTCTCCTTGAGCGCCCACACCGTAGGGACACCGGCGGCATGGTTGTGGGCCGTCGTCTATATCCTGCTGGCCGTATTAGCGCCATTGCTCTACTTGTTCTGGCTGGTACGCAGAGGTGAGGTCACCGATCTCGACGTACAACTCCGCGAGCAGCGCATGCGGCCTTTACTGATGTCCATAGCCGGCGCGGCGGCCGCGTGGCTGGCCTTGAGCCTGGGCGCTGCCCCACGCCTGCTGGTGACTGTGGCTGGCGCTACCTGTATCCAGACGATGCTCATCCTCGGCATAACCCTGCGCTGGAAAATCAGTGTGCATTGCGCAGCCGTGGCCGGGCTGGCAGTCCTGGCCTGGGATCTCGTTGGTGATGCGGCAGTCCCTCTGGCCTTTGGTGTGCCGCTCGTTGTCTGGTCGCGCGTGCGGCTGCGCCGCCATACCGTGGCCCAGGCCGTTGCCGGTGCTCTGCTGGGTGCTGCCATCTTTCTGACCGCACTCTCTCTATAGCACGTAGGGGGTGACTGACCGAATGCTCTACAAATTCCTGGGATCTCTCTACCGGCGTTGCCGACTGCGCTCACTCAGCGCAAAACTGCTCGTGCCCATCGTCGGGCTGATGTTGCTCTCGCTTCTGGGCGCCATGCTGGCCTTTGTTGGAGGCACAGCGCTCACGCAGAGCCATCTTCTGAAGCAGCAAATCGCCACAGAAGCCGAGCGCGTCATTGAGGCGATGAACGCACGAGTGGAGACCGTTGCCACCGTTGCGACTCTGCTGGCGGGCGATCCCAACGTCGTCGAGGCGGTGCAGGAGGATACCGAAACCGCGTTGAGCGTGCTCAATAGCCGTGCTGTGGTCGTGCGCGACCGCTTTGGCCTGGACCTGATCCAGATTTACGACCAGCGGGAAGAGGAGCGCACCAACCTGGTGCTCTCGAGCCTGTACCGCGCGTCGCGGTTACTCGATCAGGTCGAGGTGGGCGTGCCGCAGGTGGTGGTGGTAAAAGACCGGGTACTCTTACTGAGTCGGGCGGCGATGCCGGACGGCGCGGGCAGCGTGATTGCTGGCATTGACCTGGAGACGGAACTGCACCGCCTCGTGTCCAGATATCGTCTGTCTGCTGACCTGGGACTGAGTATCAACGGCGCCCACGTCAGCACGCGCCAGGGGCTTTTGTTCGACGCTCCGGATGGCCGGAGCAACGGTCAGTACAGCCGGCATCTCTCCCTGACTCTGGGAGAGACCCCGGTTGATCTGCTGCTGGTGCGCCCGACGGACGACGTCGCGCGGGTCACCAGGACAGGGCTGACCGTGATGATCGGGAGCACGCTGCTCACGACGCTGCTGTTGATGGGCCTGGGCGTGGTCATCGCCAGGTCAATCACACAGCCGATCCACTGCCTCTCGGTCGCGGCGGAGGCCGTGGCGAAGGGCGACTTGAGCCAACAGGTAGATACCACCAGACTGGCATATCCTTTTGCCGTCGAGGAAGACGAGATTGGCCTGCTGGCGACGACCTTTAACAGTATGGTCGCCGAACTGCGCAGTCTGTACGAGGACCTGGAGGTCAAGGTTAAAGCCCGCACCCGGGAACTGGCGATAGCAGCCGAGGTCGCCCGTGCGGTCTCCACCAGCCTGGACATGGACGTCGTGCTGCAGACGTCGGTGCGGCTGATCCACGAGCGGCTGGGGTTCTATCACGTCGGGATATACCTCATTGAGCCCGGTTCTGACGTATTGGTGTTGGGCGAGGCGGTCGGCGAGGCCGGGCAGTCGTTCAAGAAACAAGGGCTTTATCTCACCGTCGGGTCCCGGTCCCTGATCGGCACTGCCGCGTCTACCCACTGCCCACGCATTGTGCAGGATGTGACGGTCGAACCGATGTATCTCGAGAGCCCGCTGCTCCCGGATACCCGCTCGGAAGCAACCATCCCACTGGTGGTCCGCAAAACGGCAGTCGGCGTGCTGGACGTGCAGAGCGCGCAGCGCGACACTTTTACGCCAGACACGGTCAAACTCCTCAGTTCGCTGGGCGACCAGATCGCGATCGGCGTGCAGAATGCCCAGTTGTACGCCCAGCAGCGGGAGCACACCGAGCAATTGGAGCAACGGGTGCAGGAGCGCACCGCCCAATTCCAGGCCCAGTACGCTCTCCTAGATGCAACTCTCCGCAGCATCTGCGACGGCATCATCGTCGCCGACACCGCAGGAGAAATACTCCAGACCAACCCCATCGCCCAGACGTGGCTCACCCAGACCCTCTCGCCGGAGGATGAAGCCCAGATGAGAGAGACGGTGCGGGGCCTGGCGCGACGGGCCGAGGAGCGAACGGAAGAGGTCCTGGAACTGACCGGGCTGGACCTGGAACTGAAGGTGGCCCCCATCTCGGAGCCGGGCGTGGAGGAAGCGGCGGCCGTGGTGGCAGTCCACGACGTTAGCCACCTCAAGGCACTGGATCGAATGAGGTCCCGTTTCGTCTCCAATGTCTCCCACGAGTTGCGCACCCCGGTCGCCACGATCAAGTTGTACGCGCATCTACTGCAGCGGACGTCGCCGGAGGAAAAAAAGTGGGAAGAGTACCTGGACAGGATGGCGAAGGAAGCGGACTGGCAGGCGCGGCTGGTGGAGGACATCCTGCAGATCTCTCACATTGACGCCGGACGGTTAGATATAAAGCCCTGTGCGACCTCCCTCAACGAGTTGACCGAGGCAGTCATAGATAGCCACCAGGTGCTGGCCCTCGAGCGGGGGCTGACCCTGGGGTACCGTCCGGCGGAGCCGGGAACTTGGGCTTCGGATGGGCCTGGCGTCAAAGCCCTCGGGCCGATGGCCCCTCGGGCCGAGGCCTCAGTCGAGCCGCTGGTGGCGTTGGTGGACTCGGATCGGATGACGCAAGTGCTGAACAACCTGGTGGGGAACGCAATTCGCTATACGCCGGAAGGAGGCAAGGTGGTGGTCTCCACCGGGAAGAAGGAGACAAAAGGACGGATGTGGGCCACGGTGACGGTGCTGGACACGGGGATAGGAATCCCGAAGGAGGAGTTGCCGCAAATCTTTGGGCGGTTTTTCCGGGGGGAGCAGCCACGGCTGATGCAGACGCCGGGGACTGGCCTGGGGCTGGCGATCGTCAAGGAGATTGTGGGTTTGCACGGCGGCCGGGTGACGGTGGAAAGCCAGGTGGGGGAGGGCAGCGCCTTTACCGTCTGGTTGCCCCTCGCCGACTGGACAGACCTATGACTTTTCCAGGACGCCGGCATCCCGCAGCAGTCGGGGATGGAGATTGGAGAAGCGAGTATGGGTGAGATGAGGAGGGCAGTATGCAGCGTAGATTAGCAATCGTCGTGTTCCTGGTGTGGCTCATCACAGCATGTAGCCAACTTTCTGCCACGCCGCAGCCCGCGACAGATACCCCGGTCATCGGGCGGATCACGTTCGCCGGCAGCACCACCCTCCAGCCGCTGGCCCACCTGGTGGGGCAGGTTTTTGAAGAGCGTTACCCCGACGTGGAACTGGACATCGCAGCCGGCGGAAGCGTGGTTGGCATCCAGGCCGTCCACGACGGCACGGTGGATATCGGTATGGCCTCACGGGTGCTCGAACCCGAGGAGGCGGAGGGCATCACGCAGCACCAAGTTGCCGTGGACGTCATCGCGGTCGTGGTAAATTCCTCCAACCCGGTGGAGAACCTGACGTTGGAGCAACTGCGCGACATCTACCTGGGAAAGATCGCCAACTGGAGTGAGGTGGATGGGCCGGATCGGCCTATTGTGGTCGTCGTGCGTGGAAAGAACTCGGGCACGCGCGGCGCGTTTGACAAAATCGTGCTGGAGAAGCAGGAGCCGGCCGGCCCCGACGTGCGCACGGCCGTCACGGCGGGCGACATGGCCGCCACAGTGGTCAACAATCCCGACGCGATCGGCTACGTGGGGTTTGGCAATTTGGAGCCCGGCATAAAGTTGGTGGCGATTGACGGCGTCCTCCCATCTGAAGAGACTGCGCGGAACGGGTCTTACCGGCTGGTGCGTCCGCTTCTGCTGCTCACCGGGCCGCTTACCCAGCCCCTGGCGCAGATGTTCGTTGACTTTGCGCTGAGCGCCGAGGGCCAGCAGATCGTGGAGGCAAGCGGCTGGGTTCCGGCAAGGTAGCCATGCACATTCTGGTCACCACAGGCCATCGCCGGCACGTTGCTGAGTCTCGACGTTTTCTCGGCTCTGCTTTCGCTGACACGCGGAGGCTGATTCCGGTGCGGAAGAAAAAAGCCCTCGTTGGTCTAGTATTCGCCATGGGCCTGGCCTGCGCGCTCTTGGT
>JAUXFI010000175.1 GCA_030620125.1 Anaerolineae bacterium | reverse complement strand
GCCGCTGGACATCCTGCGGGCGGTGCTGGCGCTGGTAGAGATGGCCGAGGAGGGCCAGCCCGACGTAAACAACGCTTACGCCCGCAGCGTGCGCCCGGAGGGGAACGTTGCCGCCCAGCGGGTGATGGAGCAAGTCTTTGAGATAACCAGCGCCGAGTGGCGTGGCTTCGGCACCATCCCCGCCAGCGGCCTGCGGCTGCGAGAGACCTACGCCCGCTTCGACGCTGCCCGCGCCTTCCCGGTTGAGGTGGAGCCTGCTCGCGAGCCACCTGGCTGTCGCTGCGGGGAGATTTTGCGCGGCGTGCTTCTCCCTACCGAATGCCCGCTCTTCGCTCAAGTCTGCACGCCTCAGAACCCCATCGGCCCATGCATGGTCAGCGCCGAGGGAGCCTGCGCGGCGTACTACCAGTATGGTGGTCGTTCAACTCTATGAACCGATTGTTGCTCCGACTGGCCCGCTCTGCGATCAGTCGTTCGTTCATTCGCTGGATATTTACGTACATGAGCTTTGCTATCCCCGTCAAACGATTGCGTGAAACAGAGACGCTGCTGGCGTTCCACCATCCGCAGCCAAGCTACCCCGTGCACATTCTGCTCGTCCCAAAGCTGCCGTTTTCCACCCTGCTCGACGTGCCTCCCGATGCAACCGACTTTCTGCACGACCTGTTCGAGACCGTGCAAAGCCTGGTGCACGAACTCGACCTGGAACAGAGCGGCTATCGCCTGATCACCAATGGTGGCGCGTACCAGGACGTGCCGCATTTACACTTCCACCTGGTGTCCGGACATAGAACTTTGGACATAGGGCTTTGGGCATAGGACGCGATACTATGGAGAAAATGATTCGTTTAGCCCACGGCGCTGGCGGCAAGATGATGAACGATCTCATCCGCGACGTCTTCGCTACCCCACTGGACAACCCCCACCTCCGCCAACTGGCCGACTCCACCATCCTCCAACCTCCAACCTCCAATCTCCAACTTGCCATCTCCACCGACTCCTTCACCGTCCGCCCCCTCTTCTTCCCCGGCGGTGACATTGGCTCGCTGGCCATCCACGGCACCGTCAACGACGTGGCGATGAGCGGCGCACGCCCCCTCTGGCTCACCGCCGCCTTCATCCTGGAGGAAGGGCTGGAGATGGAGACCCTGGAACGAGTGGTGCACTCGATGGCAGAGGCGGCCCACGCGGCCGGTGTGCAGATCGGGGCGGGCGACACGAAAGTGGTCGAGCGGGGGCACGGGGACGGCATCTACATCAACACGACAGGCGTGGGCGTGGTGCCGGAGGGAGTGATGGTTGGCCCCAACCAGGCGCGGCCCGGCGACGTGGTGCTCCTCAGCGGCACCATCGGCGACCACGGCATCGCCGTCCTCAGCCAGCGGGAGGGGCTAGAGTTCGAGACCGAACTGCTCTCCGACAGCGCGTCGCTGAACGGCCTCGTAGAGGCGCTGTTGGCGGTCGCCCCCCACACCCACTGCCTGCGCGACCCCACCCGGGGCGGGCTGGCGGCGGCGCTGAATGAGTTGGCAGGCACGTCGGGCGTGGGCATAGAGATTGAGGAAGCTGCGGTGCCCGTGCGACCAGCGGTGGCAGCCGCCTGCGAGATGCTGGGCTTTGACCCGCTGACCGTCGCCAACGAGGGGAAACTGGTCGCCTTCGTCCCGTCCGAGGAAGCAGAGGCGGCGCTGGATGCGCTGCGGACTCACCCCCTGGGGCAAGAGGCGGCCCGCATCGGCCTCGTCGTGGAGGAACACCCTGGAATGGTCCTGGCCCGCACCTCCATCGGCGGCCGCCGCGTGGTGGACATGCCCCTGGGGGAATTGCTGCCCCGCATCTGCTGACCCCGGCATCCTCCCAGGAGAAAATGCCCGGAAAACAAAAAAGTGCCAGGCACCGTGGGGTGCCTGGCACTCTTGTACGCATATCTATGTGATTGGTGTTAGCCTAGTATCCCCCCATCCCCCCGCCGGGAGGGCCTGCGGGCATGGGTGGTGTTTCCTCTGGGATGTCGGTGATCAGCGCCTCGGTGGAAAGGATCATGGCCGCGATGGAGGCAGCGTTGGAAAGCGCGCCCTTGGTCACCTTGGCCGGGTCAGTGATGCCCATTTCCACCATATCCACAAAGTCGCCCTGAAGCACTTCGTAGCCGATGCGGTCATTGTCCTTCTCCTTTTGGATCCGCCGCACGGTATCGAGGATCACTGCGCCATCCTCTCCCGCGTTCTCAGCGAGCTTGCGCATGGGCATCTCCAGCGCCGCACGCAGGATATTGACACCGGTCTGCTCGTCGGGATACTCCATCTTGACCTCATCGAGCGCAGGAATGGCATTGATCAGCGCCACGCCGCCACCAGGCACGATGCCCTCCTCGACCGCCGCGCGGGTGGCCGAAAGCGCGTCCTCGACGCGGTGCTTCTTCTCCTTCAACTCGGTCTCAGTGGCTGCACCGACGCCGATGATGGCGACGCCGCCGGCCAACTTTGCCAGCCGCTCCTGCAGTTTCTCCTGGTCGTAGTCAGAGGTGGACTTTTCGATCTCGACCTTGATCTGCTCCAGGCGGCCCTTGATCTCCGCGTCGTCGCCACCACCTCCGATGACAGTCGTATCATCCTTGGTGGAGATGACCTTGTCGGCCCGGCCCAGATCCTCGATAGTGGCGCTATCCAGTTTGCGGCCTTCTTCCTCGGTGATGACATGAGCGCCAGTGAGAACGGCGATGTCGCGCAGCATAGCCTTGCGACGGTCGCCGAAACCGGGGGCCTTCACTGCCAGGCAGTTCAGCATGCCGCGCAGCTTGTTGAGCACCATCGTCGCCAACGCCTCACCATCAATGTCCTCGGCAATGACGACCAGATCGCGCGCCCCTTTCTGCACCAGCTTTTCCAGAATGGGCACCAGGTCCTGCGCGGCCGAAATCTTTTTGTCGTGGATCAGAATGTAGGGTTCCTCAATGACCGCTTCCATCGTTTCGGGGTTGGTGATAAAGTAGGGGGAGATGTAACCTCGGTCGAACTGCATACCCTCGACGTAGTCGGTCTCAAATTCCAGGCCCTTGCTATCCTCGACGGTGATGACGCCGTCCTTGCCGACTTTGTCCATCACTTCAGCGATCAGTTCGCCAATCTCCCTGTCCTGCGCGGAGACGGCCGCCACGTTGGCGATCTCCTCCCTGGTGGTCAGTTCAATCGCCTGGCCGGCGATGGCCTCGACCACGGCCTCTGCGCCAGCCAGAATGCCGCGCTTGAGCAGCATCGAGTTGGCGCCGGCGGCCACGTTCTTCATACCCTCGGTGATGATGGTGTGGGCCAGCAAAGTAGCGGTGGTGGTCCCATCACCGGCGATGTCGTTCGTCTTGGTCGCCGCTTCCTTCAACAGTTGCGCCCCCATATTCTCGAAGGGGTCTTCTAGTTCGATCTCTTTGGCCACCGTCACACCGTCGTGGGTGATGGTGGGAGCGCCCCATTTCTTGTCGAGCGCTACGTTGCGCCCCTTGGGGCCCAGTGTGGTGACGACAGCGGTCGCCAGGGTGTCAATCCCGCGCTTGAGGGAGCGGCGGGCTTCCTCGCTAAATACCAGTTGTTTTGCCATTTTCCTTTATTCCTCCCTGTTGAAATTGGGTTGTTTCTATGCTACTTCAGGATAGCCAGGATATCGCTCTCTTTTATGAAGAGGATTTCCTTGCCGCCCTCCATCTTGAACGGCGTGCCAGTGTACTTGGCATACACGACCGTATCACCGACTTTGACCTCCATCGGGATACGCTTGCCGTCCTCGTCACGACGGCCCGGCCCCACAGCCAGCACTTTGCCCTGCTGGGGCTTCTCTTTGGCGGTATCGGGCAGCACCAACTCACCACCGGCGAAGGTCTCTACATCCTTCTCCAGTGGCTCAACGACCACCCTCTCAGCCAACGGTTTGATATTCAGTGTCATCTCATTACCTCCTGATTGAAATTGATTGTCTGCCGTTCTAGCACTCAAACCGTGAGAGTGCTAACACAAGCGCAATCATACCACAGATTTTGCAGATGTCAAGGGTATAAAACCGGGAATTTGCCCCCATCTGATAACTTGACATCTCATTTTTTTGTGGTATACTATACCCAAGTATGGTATTTCTGATGTGGAGGTGAAAGATAGATGCCGATCTACGAATATCGTTGTGCCGAGTGTGGTGAGAGATTTGAACTGCTCGTGCGTTCCATCGCCAGGCAGACCGTTCCCATCTGCCCCAAGTGCGGCAGCCCCAAAGTGCAGAAGGCTATCTCGCTGTTTGGGGTCGGTGGGGCAGGCGGCGGTAGCAAGACCAGCGCAGCCTCTTGCGGCCCCAGCCCCACCTGAGGGATAAGTCACTAGGAGGCCGTGAGCCTCCGGCAAGGGGAAGAAGATGCGCTTAACCGATTCATCCGGCAAGGCCGACCTGTTGAGGCGTGTACGGCGTATTGAGGGCCAGGCGCGGGGTGTGGCACGTATGATTGAGGAAGACCGCGACTG
>JAUXFI010000186.1 GCA_030620125.1 Anaerolineae bacterium | reverse complement strand
TTCCAGGTCAGCACCGCGAGCCAGTCGGTCAACAAACGGTGCAGCGTGCGGCGGTCGCCGGCGTCGGAGAGCGCGTCGTGCCGGTCGGCGAACTGGCGCAGCACGGCGCACAGCACGTCGAAGGCGTCAGTCTCGTCGCTCTTGAACTCTTTCCTGGAACGGGTCAGCCAGCCGCCCAGCAGTCCAAACTCAATGCGCAGACTGCCGGCTTCGCGGCGCAGGCAGTGGTACTGTAGCACCTCAGAGATGCCCTGCACTTTTCTCTTGGAGACGTCTTTCTGCGCAAAGCGTGCTGCGATATAGTTGGCGACCGGCTCCAACTCTGCGAGCGTCGGCAGTTTCCCGGCCAGGGTGGTTCTATCCACCTGTTTCGGCATCTTTACCCTCCTCTTTCTCTTTCTCCTGCTGTGGCCAGCGCCACAGCGTCAGCAACTCTTGAAACATCCCTTCCTCACATAGGTGTCGCACCCTTTCCCAGCCCTTTCCCTCGTGTGGCTGGTACACATAGGCCAGCGCCGCCACCCGCCGGTCGGGCCGGGATGCAGGCATATCCGCCATCAGTGCGGCTATCTGCTGCAATTGTCGTTTGGCGAACTTGGCCTCCTTGAATCTGTCCACGTCCTCTAGTAATCCGGCAAATTCTGTCAGTGTCAGTGGCCGCCGGCTCAACCACTCGCGACTGAATACCTCGCGGTCCAGGTGCGCCTCGTCCACGCCGCCGACCACGTTCTCAAAGTCAATCGCGTTGCCGTTGGGGTGGGCCTTTTTGGCGTTGCTCACCAGCCGGCCGGCCAGTTCCAGCAGGCCGTACATCGGGTGCTTGCGTTTGGCAGCCACCATGCCTAGCGCCAGTGTGACGGGCAGGAAGTCGCTCAGCGCCTCCACCTGATTCTCCGGCAGCGAGTTGAGGCGGGCCACGACGCGGCGGAAGATGCGGCGGGCCAGGTGCGGGGCCTCCTCGGCGCGGCACACGACCAGGAACTCGTCGCCCTCGGCGTAGACCACGTGGTCCACGTCTTCGGGCACCAGGTTGTCCACCTCCCTCACCGCGCTGTCAATCAGCCAGGAGACGGTCATCGTGCGAGAGGGAGTGGGCAAGTCCTTGTTGTCCCTGACGAAATGAGGCGTGCCGCTGAACAGCCACGGCACCAGCGCGTCCAGTTCAGCAGGGGAGATGGGGTAAGGAGACCAGGGATTGTTGGGGTATTTGTCCCACAGCGCGTCCAGCCAGGCTTTTGATAGTCTTTGAGAATTAAGGACACCCTTAGCCTGAGCCAGCCAGCCTGAGTCAGACAAAGTTCTGTAATAGTCTTCTACGTCACCGCCCTTCGGTTTCCATTTGCCGTCTCGTGGATCAAAACGCAGATTCTCCAGTACCAAATCTCCAAACGGATTGCCTGTATCGATTCGAGAGAGAAACTTCTGCACGGCATCCAATGGCGTCTTGATTGGCAGACCAATTGAGCTCAGGTCAATTGGCCGCTCAACCTCCAGCAATTTCGCGCCACTGCCTCGTGGAGCAGCGCAAAGCGCTTGATCTTGCAACCGTTCGAGCGCTTCCCCCAACAGCCCCTCTTCGGCCCGCGAACGCTCGAAGATGGGGTGAACGATCTCCTCGCACCACACGCGGCTGTACACGCTGTGGACGTTCTTCAGCGGCCCGGCGGCGGTCAGGCTGCCACCCACGTACCACACCGTGCGGTTCACGTTCCCCTTGATGACAGCGATGCGGGCCTCTTCTTTCTCCTCCGGCGCGATCTTCTCCAGCGGCGTGCCGTGGCCCAGTAAGCGGCGCAGCAGGCAGGCGTGGCACAGTTTGTCCCCTTCGCCGCGCACCGGCGCGTCTGTCCCCCGGAAAATCCAGTAGCGGAGCGGGCGTTCGCCCCAATCCTCGTCCTTGACGATACTACGCTCCCAATCCACCTCGGCCCACTCGCGTGGATTGTCCGAGTCGGGGTCGTGCCCGGCCAGATTGTCCCGGCAGCAATCGCAGACATCGCCGGTGTAGTAGCGCACTCCGGCTCGTGGTTGAGGCAAATGGCTTTGCGCCTCAGCCCGCAGTTGGTTCCACACCACGCCAAAGTGAGGGGTCAATTCGTTGCCATCGGTAAAGCCGGCAAAGCAGCGCGCTGCCCATTCCACCGACACCAACCGCATTAGATTCTTCAACAACTCGCTGCCGTCGCCAAAGGCAGCCGTGTCATCAGGCGCAACGTTCAATATGTGACGCACTTTCGATCTGCTCAATAATCGGGCTATGGCTCGTTCAAGAACGGCAGGCAGGTCAAGTGCCTCCTGTATCTTTTGCAAGAAAGGGTCATCGGCAGCCACGCGACACGCATAGTTGCCATCTTGCGCATCAATGCTCTCGACCGGCATCATCACTAGAAAGTCGTCGTGGCCTTCGTAGAGGAAACTATCCTCCCAAACGATGGGCGTGCCGTCGTGCCGCGCTGCCAGCAACTGCTCCTTGATCGTCTCCTTGAGCGCGCCGGCAATCGCCTGCGTGCCACTAAAGTCGGGCAGGCGGTAGGCGGTGGCAAAGTATTTGCTCAGCCCGGCGACGTGGACATACAGCAGGCCGATTTTGACCTCCAGTGGTTGCTTCTTCAGGCGGTCGCGCTCCGTTTTGATCTTGTCGGGCGTGCGGAAGCCTTCCGCCCAGTACAGCCCCGCCATCGCCGACGAGAACTGCAGGTGATACCACAGCGCCAGCGTGTCGGTGGGCGGATGGTGGCCCTGCGGGATCAGCCAGCGCGTCAGCGCCTGCCAATTGTGGTCGCTGCGCAGAGCACGATAAAGCGCATTGAACGGCGCGTCCTTGTTGTCGGCCAGCACCTGAAGCAATGGTGCGTCTGCCAGCAGGTCATCCAGTTTGTAAACCGATTTTTCCACATCTGCGTCCAGTGGCTTCAGGCTGGCGCCGGGCAGATAGCGGCCTTTCACACACTCACGCAGATAGTCGGAATCCGGGCTGGTGTCGCCGGTCCCCTTGCGGGTGGCTTCAAACTGGCGCAGCGTGCCATCCAGCGGCAGATGCGTGAGTGGGTTGCGCAGAACGACGGGCCAGGTGCGTGTCGCCTTTTTTTCATCACCCAGCCGGTCGAAGCCGGCCATCAGTCCGTCTACCAGTTCACCAAGTCTCAGACTGTACTCATCATAGTCAGCGAAAGGTTCAAGTCCATCACAGTCTGTCCCTTGAATGAATCTTTCGATTGCATCGCGATATCCAAGATGGTGATACAGCGCCATGCCGACGACGGTATCGTCAAAGCCCAGGTATTTGAGCACCCGTGCGCCGTCCAACGGGTGCAGTTCGCCCGACCAGTTCAGGAGTTTGCCCAGGTCGTGCAAGAAGGCCGCTTTCTTCAGCGTCTCTACCCTGTGTGTGCTCATCACATTCCTCCAATCTCAAGGCTTCTCAACCCGCACCGTCCCCGTTCCCTCTACGCTCTATAACGCAACGGCGCACCTGTCCCGTGGACAAAGTGCGCCGTTCTTTCTTGTCTGACTTTCGGCGGTCCCACTGATGAGGTATCCAAGACTCTGCTTCGTGCATCGTTCCCCTGAGCAACAATGTCAACTGAACATATCTTATCACATCTGTTGGCACAGCGCAAATAAGCCCGTCGCCCGGCTGCGAACCAACCTCCTCGCTATCCAGCCTACTCCCCGCTACCGATAAACCCCCACATCAGTCAGTACCAGCACTGTTCTCCTCCAGCGGCGGCAACTCGTCCAGCCCCCGCAGCCCAAAGTGTTGCAGGAACTCAAAGGTGGTGCCGTAGAGGATGGGACGGCCCACCGTTGTCGCCCGCCCTACCTCCTCCCTCAGCCCGGCGCCCACCAGCGTGCGCAGGACACTGTCGGAGCCGACGCCGCGGATGGCCTCGATCTCGGGGCGGGTGGCTGGCTGGCGGTAGGCGATGATAGCCAGCGTCTCTAGCGCGGCCCGCGAGAGGCGCGTGCGTCTCTCCAGGCCCAGGAAACGTTCGACAGAGGGCGCAGTTTCCGGCGCGGTGATGAGTTGCACGCGGTTGCTGGCCCGCTGCAAGCGCAGGCCGCGCCCGGCACAAGTCGTCTCCAGGTTGGCCAGCGCCCGCTCAACCCGCCCAGGCGTGACTTCCAATGCCTCCGCCAGGCGGCCGACAGGGACCGGCCCGTCGGCTACAAAGAGCAGGCTTTCCACCCGCGCGGCCAGATTGAGAGAACCCTCTCCCTCTTTCACCTCATCACCCTGGAAATCTACTGCAAAGGCGCGGTAACCGCGCCCCTA
>JAUXFI010000202.1 GCA_030620125.1 Anaerolineae bacterium | reverse complement strand
CACTTGGCGACGACGGAGTCCCGAACTTGTTCGGGTGCGCCCCACACAGCAGATCAAAACTGCCCCAACAAGTTGGGGACTCCCCACAACCTAGAGTTCTCCGACAGCCTGCTAGGGTTTTTGTCAAGGTGGCCCAGCCGCTGCGCGAGAAGAAAGCAAGCGCATCCTGAGAAGTGCGAGTGGAAGCGGATGGACGAAGCAAGCCTGATCGCCGCTGCCCAGCAGGGCAGAGTAGATGCCTTCAATGAACTGGTGCTGACCTATCAGAACCAGGTCTACAACCTCGCCTATCGTATCATGGGCGACCCCGCTTCGGCCGCCGACGCCACTCAGGAAGCCTTCATCTCCACCTTCCAGAGCCTCTCCCGCTTCCGTGGCGGCTCTTTCAAGTCCTACCTGCTGCGCATTGTCTCCAACGGCTGCTACGACGAACTGCGCCGCCGCAAGCGCCGCCCGGCCACGTCGTTCGAGGACTTTGGCGAAGTGGACGAGGAGGCCAATCCCGCAATGATCAACGGGCACGAGGGGCCAGAGGAATACACCGAGCGACAGGAGATGGCCCACCTGATCCAGGCCGGTATTGAGACGCTACCACCCGACCAACGCATCACGCTGGTGCTCTCCGATGTGCAAGGGCTGAGTTACCAGGAGATCGCTGAGGCGACGGACGTACCGCTGGGAACGGTCAGGTCGCGCCTGGCGCGGGCGCGGGGCAAACTGCGCGATTACCTCCGCTCCCAGGGGGAACTTTTGCCCGCGCGGTATCGTCTTGAGTGAAGAGGCAGCAAGAATGACAAATGTCAAATGTCAAATGTCAAATGACAAATCTCAAATCTTGAATCCCAACGAGAGCGTAGATTCAGAGGAATGACGATGGGATTGTTCACGCAACGAACGAGGGAACGGGAGCGGCGGGACGAGCTGCTTTCGGCATATCTGGATGGTGAGCTGAGCGCCGAAGAGCGCGCGCGCCTGGAAGCGCAATTGGCGAGCGACCCGGCGCTGCAGGCCGAACTGGAGGCGCTGCGCCATACCGTGGCTTTGATGCACGACCTGCCCCAGGTTCCTATCCCGCGCAACTTTATCCTGCCGCAGACGATGGTAGCACGCCTGCGGCCCGCGCCATCAGCACGCCCCCGCCGAGCCTGGGCTGCTCCATTGCTGACGGCAGCGACGGCCGTCGTCAGTCTCCTCTTCGTCGTCGTCCTGGCTGGCGATTTGTTGTTCTTCAGCGCGGGCAGGTTGGCCTTCGCACCGGCATCTGCGCCGCAGATGGAGGCCGAGGTCCCGCAGTCAGCTCTAGCGCCCTCGCTGGTCAGCGAAGAGGTCCAAGTCGAGGCTGAAATGGAGAAGGCGATATCCGCCGCCACCCCGCCCCCGATGCCAATGGAGGTGCCGCTTGAAGCGATGCCCACAGCCACCATTGAGGCGGAACACTACGCCGTGGGAGCGTCAGAGGGTGAAGAGGCCACTGCGCCGGCCATGGATGGCGGCGACCTGGCCGAGGAAGAGGGTACGCCATCCCCCCGCGAGGCAGCAGGGGGCGGCCCGACCGAAGAAACCACGACGTCCACACCACCCCCTCGTGCGAACGAGGTGGAGGAAGCTGCAGCAGCCCCAACCGCTCCGGGTGAGATGGCCGAAGTCGCCCCTCTAGCAGTCGGGGAGGGGGAGGATGCAGAGGCAACGGAAGGTGAGTGGGGTGCGCCGGAGATTGAGCCGGAGGATGGACCAGGGATTGAGGGTGCCAGGCTCGCCCTGATCTCACCGTGGCGAGTGGTAGAGGTCGTCCTGGGCCTGACCGGGCTGGTGTTGGCGCTGGCCGCCGTGTGGGCCTGGCGCGCCCGCCGTCGCTAGGAGGAGGCATTGATTTGTCGCGTATCCTCGAACTGAACTATTGCCCCTGTTGTGGTCACGCGCTTAAAGACCGAGAGGCCTTTGGGCGCGTGCGGCGTTTCTGTCCTGTCTGTGATCAGATTGTCTTTCGCGACCACAAGGTCGCCGCCGGTGTGCTCGTCGAACGTGAGGGCAAGGTGCTGCTCGTCCGGCGGGCGCAGGGTCCGCGTCAGGGATTCTGGTCCTTCTCCGCCGGCTTCGTCGAGTTTGACGAGGATCCGGCCGAGGCCGCCGTGCGCGAGTGCCGCGAGGAGACTGGTCTGGAGGTCGAGATCACCGGCCTGCTCGGTGTTATCGGGCCGGAACCGGCTGGCACGGCCAGTATTGTCATCGTCTACCGGGCCTGTGTCAAGGGAGGCAAACTGCGAGCCGCCGACGACGTGGACAGAGTCGCTTTCTTCAGCCTCGACGCACTCCCGCCGTTAGCCTTCCGTGCCACGCGGATCGCCCTTGATGAGTGGCGTGATTCCCAACTGCGCCGCCCGTAACCCGGCAGGTATGTCGGCGGCGCGAAACTGACAACCGCTGAACCTGATCTCACGCCCGAGTCGCTCGCGAGATCCGCCAGCCAGTGCGTGCAGCAGGTTGGTGCCACCAGGGAAGGCAACGTCAACCAGGTTGACGTTGCCACGCAGGCTGATATTGCCGAACTCGGCCCAACCGTCAAAGATAGTGTTGTGAATTACCATACGTCCATCGTTCTGAATGCCCCAACCATGAATCCCTCCCTCAAAGACACAGTCCTCGATCAACAAACTAGAGTAAAAGTAAGCCTGTGTGAAGTGAGCCGCTGCGACGCGGCAGCCGACCAACTCTACCATCTCGTAGAACGTGCGCCCTTCCAGATCGAGTCCGTCGAGAACGCAGTGGTGCAGAAGGATGGACTGGTAAATGCCGCGTAGGTCCTCGCCGCACAGCCAGCGACTCACGACCAACGGGTCGAGGTCGAGCAGCCCAGCGACCCGCGCGTGCTGGATGGATTCACCGATACTCAGGCTCTCAAGCGCCCGACGCGATGACATAACTCTCAACTTGGCTGTTGGCGACATTTCAGATCCCAGAGATCAACTCTCAAATAAGTATACAACGAGTAGCCTCTTCTGCCCATTCCAGTTGAGTTACAGAATCGTGTCTTGGCGCGTACTACTCACCCTCCCGCAGGTTCGGATGCTGTTTTGGCGTAGAATCGCGTCTCGACCGGATATTCAAGCCCACAAGTGCTCTCAATCGTAACCTGCGGGAGGGTAGGTTGAGTAGTCGCCTTGGCGCAACGATCACGCACTTGACAGACCGAACCTTCTGCGGTATTCTTCCACTCACTCTAATCTTGGAGATGTTCAAATGATTATGTACAGGAAACTGCAGCTATTCATCACAAGTCGTACCGCCAGACACGGGGCCAAGCGTCTGGCGTTGTGTATGCTCTCTCTTGCTGTCGGCTTGCTCCTGCTCTCTGCCAGGCCGGTACATGGCCGCTGGGATATCCCCCAGACCATTGAGCCAGCCGATGGACCCCACTCGTCGTCCGGTAAGGCGATCATCTCTGCACTCACTCCCACGCCGGTTGCTTTGCCCGACCAGGCGCAGGTTCCCATCTTGATGTACCACTACGTCTCCGAACTCCCGCCCAACCCCGACTACTACCGCCGTGACCTGACCGTTCTGCCGGAGAACTTTCGAGCGCAACTCCAATACCTGGCCGAGGCGGGCTACCACACCATCACCCTGACCGACCTGTACCTTTACCTGACGCAGGGGGTTCCGCTGCCGGAAAAGTCCATCGTGCTCACCTTCGACGACGGTTACAGAGACGCCTACGAGGTCGTGTTTCCTATGTTGCTGGAACATGGCTTCACGGGCACCTTCTTTGTGCTTGCTACCCCGGCCCACCTCGAGTCGCCGGACTATT
>JAUXFI010000079.1 GCA_030620125.1 Anaerolineae bacterium | reverse complement strand
GTTTCATCACCATACCGCCTCCACCGCCGTAGGGAGCATCGTCGGTGACGTGGTGTTTACCGGTGGCATAATCGCGGATGTCGTGGAGTATGACGGAGAGACGGCCGCTCTCCTGGGCCCGTTTGAGGATGCTTTCCTCCAAAGGGCCGTGGAACATTGTGGGGAAGAGGGTCAGGATGTCGAAATGCATAGTCAATGAACAATGAAGCAATGAACAATGAACAAACAACAAATCCCAAAACGGACAAGTTGACCTGGGAACCGCAGGTTGCCTGCCTGATAGTTAAAATATAGCACAGTTTCAAAAAGATGTCAAAAGCGCGGCCTGTACACACTCGCGCCTCTGCTCACTTCCCATCCGTTTATTTCCAAATTCGTTGTTGTCACTCCGGCAAAGCAGCACGCAACACGCGCAGCCAGTTGCCCCCCAGGACAGCAGCGATGTCTTGCTCACCGTATCCCAGTTCGCTCAACGCCGGGCCGATGCGAGACAAATCGGCGACGGTGTCTATCTCAGACGGGGTGCTCTCGGCCCCAAAGCCGCCGTCAAAGTCGGAGCCCAATCCCACGTAGGCCGCGTCCCCCACCACCTGGCAGACGTGGTCTACAGCGGCAGCCACGTCGGCGACGGTGACAGCGTTCTTGGGATCGCCCTTGGTCCAACCCCGCAGCAGGAAACGATTGAAAGGCACAATGCCGATGACGCCATCCCGCTCGGCCAAACGACGGATCATCTCGTCGGAAAGTTGACGTGGACCGGCCACCCGGACGCGGGGGTTGGCGTGGGTAGCGACTGCCCTGCCCTCATAACGATCCACCGCCTCGAAGAACGCTTCCTCGGCCAGGTGACTGACGTCCAGGGTCAGGCCCAGGTCGGCCATCACCCCCAGCAATTCGCGCCCGGCGTCAGTGAGCGGGCCGGGGACAGCATTACCGCCGGCATAGCGTGAACCCGCCTTCCAGGAGAGACTCACCAGCCGCACGCCACGCTCGAACCATTCCTCGGCCTCGGCCGGCTCTCGGACAGGGTCCGCGCCTTCCATCAGGGGAACAATGCCCACCTGGGGAGTCTCGTTCTCCCAACTGGCGAGCACACCGTCGAGGTCAGCACGGTTTCCGATCAGTGCAATTTGGTCACACTCATCGGTCAGGCGGTGGTAGAAATCTAGTTGCGCCTGACCCAGTGCGTATGCCTCTTCGGCAGTAGTGTAGGTATGGGGCTCTACGGATCCACGGCGGGCTGGCTCGACGAAGATAGTACCCAGAACAACCGCCACGCCGCCGGCCAGCCACTCAGGCAGGCCCACCATGCAGAGGCCATTGCGCCGGGGAACGCCGGTGCCCTCCTCCAGACGGCGGGTCTCGAGCGCGCTGCGCCGCACGTCACGGCCCAGAACGAGCGCGTTCCAGGCGATGTCCTCGTGTCCATCTACGATGTGCATATAAGAGTCACCCTCACGTTTCACGTTTTTGCGTTTCATCTAGTGTACCACAGGCAGCAGGGTTGACAAGAGGGCGCAACCGTCATATACTGAGCGCCAGTAGACATACAATCAAAAGCAGGGGGAAGACTAATGACGAATGGCTTTCGATTGGTGGTGAGCCAAGGGCCTCAGCCAGGGCAGACGTTTCCTCTGGACGAGGACTCTAGTAGCCTGGGCAGAGATCCAGGCAACGACATCGTGATCAACGACCCACAGATTTCGCGGCAGCACGCGCGCATCACACGCCAGGGCGAGCTGATGGTGATCAAGGACCTGGGGAGCACGAATGGCACGTTCGTCAACGGAATGAGATTGACAGGG
Source organism: Anaerolineae bacterium (assembly GCA_030620125.1). The sequence goes on along the minus strand of JAUXFI010000079.1, from coordinate 6,644 downwards.
CCGCACACGCTGGTCAATGGCAACGTGATCGGCCTGGGCGACGCGGTGACGTTGACGTACTACGGAGTGGGAACGGCAGCGGTCAAGACCGTCGTCGGGCAGCCCTCCGCTACGCCTCCTCCACCGAGCCGCGCACCGTCCACTCCGCCTTCTCGGCCTCCCCCGCCGCCGGCCTACCCCGCTGCGCCTCCGCCTTCTTGGCCCACACCGCCGCCAGTCTACCCCAACACACCTCCACCAACCACGCCGCCTGTCGAGGAGGAGAAGAGCAAGACCTGGCTGTGGGCCGGGTGCGGGTGCATGGTGCTCATCCTGGCCTGCATTGCGGTAAGCCTGTTCGTATGGTACGCGCCAGCGCCTTTCTGGCAGGCATTGAGTGACCTCGGTTTCCCCGTCCCCACCTGGCCTTTCTAACCCCCCCTACGCGCACAACCGTCTCAACCTTGCGAGGTCTCCTATCTCGCAAGGTTCTATTGTATGTGTTTACCGTCTTGCCAGCCTGGTGCAACGGATAGGCAGCGGATAAGCGGATGGGTGGATCCCTTCTTATGGAGATACCCTCGCAGTCCAAAGTCTTCACTACTGGAGTGCCCACACCAATGTCTGTAGAGGGGCTATCAATGGATAAGAGCGAGGCATATCCGTTTATCCGCTTCCATCCGCTCATAGCCCTCGTCCTCGAGGGCGTCCCATGCAACGGAACATCGCCTTTAGGACAGTTTTCTGCCCCAAGACGCCCCCGGGGACGGGGGCTGCGAACCTTGGAGAGTAGAACTGAACAACCCTGGGAGCGAGGCATATCCGTTTATCCGCTTCCATCCGCTGCCTCAACCCCCGGTAAACAAATACGTTCTATTTTTCTACAATAGCCTCCAGCAGTTGGCGGGTGAGGGCCTTGGTGGCGGACCCGGCATCACCGGCAGGCCCCACACAGCCAGGACAGCCGTCGGCACAGAGACAACGACGCACGACGTCCAACGCGGCATCCAGTAATTCGTCGTGGAGTTCGTAGAGGTGCACGCTCAGACCGGCGCCGCCTGGCGCGCGGTCGTAGAGCGTGACAGTGGGCAACCCGGTCTCGGGAGCACGGGACTGCACAGCCGAGCCCAGGTCGCCGAGAGCGCACATCAGGTGTAAGGGAGCCAGGTTCCGCAGCAGATAAGCCAGGCCGCCCAACGCCCCGCGCGCACCCCGGGCCCGCTCGACGCGGCGATGACAGGCCGGGCAGAGGGTGATCAGATTCTCCAGCCGGTTGGCAAGCTCATACAGATCGTTGACGCCAGGGACGTAGCCGAAGGCGCGAAAGGGCGTGACGTGATGCACGTCGTGCTGGCGGCCCTCCCGCTCCGATGCGCCGCAGTGACGACAGCGGTAGCCGTCACGAGCGCGGGCAGCATCCCGCTGGGCAGACCAGTTGGGGCCGTAGTCGGCTGGAGGCGGAAGGACGCCGGCCTCCTGCAACCGCGTCGCGAGTTCCTCGGAAAGCGATAGCCAATAGCCGATGGTGCGCAACTCCTGCTCCGGCAGGTCAATCGGCTCCCACGCCAGCACCTCGTGAGTGTAGCGTTTGATCTTGCGGTAGCCGGAGGCGCGGGTGGTGACGAGGAGTTCACCGCAGGTGCGCGACACCCTCGTTTCCCCATTTACCCTTTCCTCATCTGCTCCCTCCAGTATATGAGTAGGTGAGGAAACCGGTAAACGAGGCACGGTGGAGCGCAGCACATGGACGACGCGCACATCCGTCGTGGCCGAGGCGCGCGTGTAGTAATCCAGTTGAGCAGCCCGCACGCTGGCCACCCCCTCCTCCCAATCGAGAGACTCGACGACGTAGGTCGCGCCGCCGTGCAGGTAGACCGCCCCTTCGTGGACCAGCACGGGCGCGCTGGGGCGGTCCATCTGGCCGATAACCTGCGGCGCGCCTGCGCTCACGTCCTGGATGACGACGTTGTCGGGGGTGCTGGTGCGCAGAGAGAGGCGTCCAGCCGGATAACCCTCGCCGATCCAGGTGTAGCGACTGTCGCGGTGATACAGCACACCCTCCTCGGTCAGCGCATCCAACATCGCCCCTACATCGTCGAAGTCACCAAAAGACTCGCCTGGCTCGAAAGGCCTGCCCTGAGCAAAGTCGAAGGGCAACTCGAAGGCCGCGCAGGCCAGGTGGTTGGCCAGGACGGCCAGGTTGTCCGGGTCAAGCAAAGCCTGCTCGACCGGCCGGCCGAAGAAATAGCGCGGGTGGGTGACGAGATACTGGTCGAGCGGGAGAGCGCTGCCGATCAGCACCGCGACCGAGAGACCCGCCCGCCGTCCGGCGCGACCAGCCTGCTGCCAGGCACTCGCGATAGTGCCCGGGTAGCCGGCCATGATGCTGGCGCTCAGTTGCCCAATGTCCACTCCCAACTCCAGCGCATTGGTCGCGATGACACCGCGCACGTCTCCCTCGCGTAGCCCCCGCTCAATGATGCGCCGCTCGTTGGGGAGATAGCCACCCCGGTAGCCCTGCACCGCCTGGGGATCACCCCCGGCGGCGGCGACAGAATCGCGCAGGTAGCCCAGCAGCACCTCAGTGGTCAGCCGTGCGCGGGCAAAGACGATGGTCTGCACATCGGCCTGGAGAAAGCGGGCGGCAATGTCCTTCGCTGCCAGGGTGGCGCTGCGCCGGATGCCGAGTTGCGCATCCACCAGCGGCGGGTTGAACAAGACAAAGTGCTTCTCTCCTTGCGGAGCGGTGTCGTCGTCCACCAACGTGACGGTCGCCTCAATGAGTCGTTCGGCCAGTTCGCGCGGGTTAGCGATGGTGGCAGAGGCGCACAAGAAGCGGGGATCGGAGCCGTAGAAACGACACACCCGCCGCAGCCGTCGCAGCACGTTCGCCACGTGCCCGCCAAAGATGCCCCGGTAGGTGTGCAGTTCGTCCAGCACCACGTAGCGCAGGTTACCAAAAAGCCGCGCCCAGCGCGTGTGGTGGGGCAGAATGCCGGTGTGGAGCATGTCGGGGTTGGTGACGAGCAGCCGCGCCTGGCGGCGGATAGCAGGGCGATGAGAAGAAGGCGTGTCGCCGTCGTAGGCAAAGACGGAGATTGGAGACTTGAGATTTGGGATTTGGGCTTTGAGATTTGCTAACTGGTCATGGGCCAGGGCTTTGGTCGGGAAGAGGTAGAGCGCGCAGGCGGCGGGATCGTTGAGCAGAGTGTGGAGGACGGGCAGGTTGTAGGCCAGCGTCTTGCCGGAGGCAGTGGAGGTGGCCAGGACGACGTGCTCACCCGCCAGCGCCGCCTCGACTGCCTGGGCCTGGTGGGCATAGAGCTGCTCGATGCCACGGTCACGGGCGGCGGCGACCAGGCGCGGGTCAAGCTCGGCCGGCCAGGGAGCAACGCGGGCAGGTCGAGCCGGGATGCGCTCCCAGGCGGTCACGCAGCGCATAAAGGTCGGGTCTTGCCGCAAGGCAGTCAGGACGTCAGATAGAGCCATTGTGAGTTCCACCCAGGATTATAGGCGGTGAGGCACGAGAGGGCAAGTAGGGGAGTGGCGTTCTTGCAGGAGAGATGATATAATATGCATACTGGCTCAATCGAAAAGCTGGGAGAAGACGCACGAGTGCCAAAGATATACTTTTTGACGTGGTTGAGGGAGGTGAACAAATCATGAAACCATCCACAATGACTCTAGAACAAGTCCGCTTGACAGGATTAGAGGCACTGTCTCGAGATTTGGGCCCTGTGGGTTTGGTACGGTTTTTGCAGCAATTTGAAACGGGATATGGAGATTACACAACAGAACGTCATCGTTGGCTTGGCGAACGTACCGTCCAGGACCTAGCCCAAGAGATCGAATGTCAACGTCAAACCGCTAGCGACTTCGCTCAACACAAACAGCCTGTGTTTGACACTCGGGACATTCCAGATAGCTGTGCGGTGTCTGCCTGAGACCATCTCGTTGATCAATGGCACAACACACGGCCCCGCCCCACAAGGCGGGGCCGTGTTGCATGGAGCACTTTGACAGTTTGGCGGCATCGTGATACCATCTACCAGACACGGGATGTGGAAAGGAAGAGATGCTAGATAGAGACGCAGTGGACGCCGTGCTGTTCGACCTGGATGGGACGCTGATGGACACCGACGACCAGGCGGTGGAGGCGCTGGCGCGTTGGTTGCAACGACTGCGCTGGCCTAGTCCACATCGGGCCGCCCGCCGCCTCATCATGGCCTCAGAGACCCCCGGCAACGCGCTGATGACACTGCTGGACGTGCTGGGGCTGGATGCGCCGCTGGCAGCGTTCACCGGCCGGCTCCAACGCTGGCGCGGCCTACGCACACGGGCCGATTTTCGCATCATCGCTGGTGCGGAGGAAATGCTCGCCGAGATGAAGGGACGCTACCGGCTGGCGGTCGTCACCACACGGGGCCTGCGCGAAGCGGAAACGTTCCTGGCCCAGTATGAGCTGCGTGATCTCTTCGACGCGGTAGTGACCCGCGAAAGCACCTGGCGGCTCAAGCCCCACCCTGCTCCCGTCCAGCACGCGGCCCGGCTGCTGAGCGTGCCCGTCGAGCGGTGCGTGATGGTGGGGGACACGACGGTGGATATAAAGTCCGCCCGGCGCGCAGGGGCGTGGGCAGTGGCGGTACTGTGCGGCTTTGGCGAGCGGGGGGAACTGGAGCAGGCCGGCGCTCACGTCATCCTGGAGCACACCCTGCACCTTTCGTCGCTGCTGTGACAACTTTGCAGAGGCATACCCGCCGAAACTTGATCGTAACTGGCCTGTAACACTATACGAGCAAATGGTGTCGTATAATCAGCACACAAGCCCCACACGAGGTTACGCGAGTTGCTCCAGAGGAAATGCCAATGACACATCAAATTGCTGAAATACTGCACCAGGTGTTCCCTGGCTTGAGCGAGGAGGATCTGGCCGAACTGACCAGTGTCGCTGAACTGCGCACCTATCCACCCGACGTTATCCTATGTCACGAGGGACGTATCGAGGACACATTCTACGTCATCGTCAGCGGGCAGCTCGAGGTCAGCAAGCAACTCGAAAGAGACACCCAACGAGTGCTGCATCGGCCAGGACCGGGTGAACTCTTCGGAGAAATCGCCCTGGTGCAAGAAGGGCCACGCACAGCCACCGTCCGCACGCTGGAGCCCACGGCCGTGCTTGAAATTGGCCGTGAAACTTTTATGAGCGTGCTGAGGCGCAGCGCCTCAATGGCGATACGCATCATGTTGCAGGTCACCGCTCGCTTGCGCGACGCTGACCAACACTCCATCGCCGACCTGCGCCACAAGAACATCGAACTGGCGCACGCTTATGCAGAAATGGAGGCCCATCAGCGGTTGCGCTCAGAGTTTCTCACCACCGTCGCCCACGAACTGCGCACCCCCCTGACTTCCGCCACCGGATACCTGGAACTCGTCAACTCGGGCATGGTAAAGCCAGAACAAACGACGGGATTCCTGCAGACGGTGAGCCGCAACCTGGAGACCGTCATTCACCTGGTCAACAACATCCTGTTCCTTCAAGAGCTGGAAATGATCACGCCAGAGTTTGAAACGCTGAGTGTGGAGCAAGTGGTGCTCCAGGCCATTCAGGAGATGGTAGAACGAGCAACCCAGGCCAGCCTCACGATCAATACCCAGATCGAGGGCAGGCTGCCTCACGTACTGGGGGACGCCGGGGGCCTGAGTCGTGCAGTAGGCGCTCTACTGGACAACGCGATAAAGTTCAGCCCCGACGGTGGGGAAATCGCCGTCCGCGTGTATGCCGACGATGGAACACTGCGGGTCGAGATCTGCGACCCCGGCGTCGGCTTTCCCGTGGAGCGATTGCACGATCTGTTCAAACCCTTCACGCGCATCGAGGCGACCGGTGGGCATCTGTTCGGAGGCGTGGGACTGGGGCTGCCTATTGCCAAATACGTGGTAGAGTTGCACGGCGGACACATCAAGGTCGAGAGCGAAGGGGGAAAAGGCAGCACTTTCACGATTGTGCTGCCCGCCACAGGAGGAACAACGGGATGAACCCAGGCATCGCGTACGCCTGGATGGACTCGCCGGTCGGACCAGTGTGGGTAGCCACGCATGGGACAGGGATCTGCGCGGTGAGACTGGGCGCTGGGCAGCCAGAGGACTTTTTCGCCTGGCTGTCCCGGCACGTCAGCCCAGAGCCGCCCTGTGAGGATTCCGAGACCCTGGCCCCTGCACTGACCCAATTGCGCGAATACTTTTCTCGCGTCCGGCGCGAGTTCGACCTGCCCCTGGACGCGCGCGGCACACCCTTCCAGAAAGAAGTATGGGCCCAAGTCGCCCGCATCCCATACGGGGCGACGACGACCTACGGCCAGATCGCCCGACGTACAGGACGGCCCAGGGCTGCGCGGGCGGTGGGAGCTGCAATGGGCGCCAACCCACTGCCCCTCCTTGTTCCCTGCCACCGGGTGATCGGGGCCAGAGGCTCGCTGACCGGTTACGCCGCCGGGCTGGAGGTGAAAGCGGCGCTGTTGCAGTTGGAAAACGCACTGCTGCTTTAACAGCAATTCCCGTTTTAGCATCATCGCCGCGTGATATGGCATCGTAGTGGCGACTTTAGTCGCTGGTTACGCGGCTCAAACGACTAAAGTCGTTACTACGAACCCCATAACGGGAAT
>JAUXFI010000048.1 GCA_030620125.1 Anaerolineae bacterium | reverse complement strand
GCCCGCACGTCCATCTTGATGCGCTCCTCGTACCCCAGCCGCTCAACGACCTCATCAATCTTGTGGTAGAGATCGCCGAGGGTGGGAAAGACCGGCCAGCGGGCCTCGTTTCCCCGCTCCTGAGGCGGCAGACGGCGGTTGAGGCTGGTGGTCAGGTTCCAGCCCTTGTCCTGATAAATCTCGTGCAGGCAGGTCTCCAGTACGTAGGGCATCGGCGCGTAGAGGATGAAGGCGGCGTTAAAGACGGACTTGAGGTAGTCAATGTGGGTCTGCACGTGGATGCGGACGGCGGGGCCGACCTCGAATTCGAAGGGGTTGAGGCGGAAGGGGGCGACGGTCTCGTCGCCCAGGGTGTAAACGCGCAGGTGCTCCAGGCCGGGGATGGCCCGCAGGTCGCGGTATTCCGCCTTGGCTGGCTCGATGACGAGGAAGGGGACACCCCGGCCAGCGCCCCACAGTTTATCCAGCAAGTAGAAGAGCGTGTTCGTCTTGCCGCTGCCGGTGACGCCGACGACCAGGCCGTGCTTGGCAAAGTCACGGCGGGGAATGACGAACCAGTTGCCGGTGGGGTGGTCGCCGTCGAGGATTTTGCCGACGTTGATGCTCCCCCCCTCTGTCCCCCCCAATAGGGGGGAGGAAAGGGGAGAGAGGGGGTCGGTATCGAAACGAGCATAGTCGATGACGCGGTAGCCGGGAAACTCTTGGCGGGGGAGTTGCACCAGCGTCGCCAGTTCGCCCGAGTGGAGCAGGGTGGTGAACTCGTCGGTCTGGCTGCGGGTCTCGCGGTGGCAGGCAAAGGTGCGGACAGGGTCGGGAGTCGAGTCGGGGCCGGAGAAGACGGCGCCCAGGAGCGCCCGCATCTGCCCCAGTGTGGCCGGCTCGGCGGCGAAGAAGTGAACGTCGGTCTGCCACATTCCCTGGGCCTTGCCCGCCTCCAGCCGCTGCAATTGGCGCTCAAGGAGTTCCAGGCAGCGTTTGGCGCGGTAATCGGTGACGGTGCGGTTGAGTGATTCCGACTCGCTCTGCTGCCGGTTGGGGCCGACGGTCTGCAATGTCTGGGCCTGGCGGCTGTGCTGCCAGTCCACGTGGCCCGAGACGGCGGAGAGTTGTTCAAAGAGTTGCTGACCCTGGCGAGTCACCTCGGCGGGATCCATCGGTGCGGCGCGGACAAAGTAGCCCCAGGTCTGGCCGTAGAGGCCACGGAGGAGGCGTTCGATCTGGTGGGCTGGTAGATTGGTAGATCGGTAAATTGGTAGATTGGTAGATTGGTCTGGCGGCTGAGCCGTTGGGTGGCTGGTCTTGTGAGAAGGGATGCCGGTGATGCGGCCCATGTGGGCAAAGTGGCCTTGGGCGTTGAGGACGGAGCCAAGTTTAAGGATGGTCTGCTCCTCCAGCAGGATGCCGGGGAAGGCGGCGGTGAGCGATGTGCGGAGAGTGGCCTCCGCGCCGGGCCCTTTCAGCCCCAGGTAGACCTGCACGCCCCGCCGTTCGCCGAGGACGAGGAAGAGCAGTGGCAAAGCCTGCCCGCAGACGCCGGCGACCAGGTCCTTGACGCACTGCTCAAAGGCGATGGCGTCTCTGCCCTCCCAGAAGCGGGCCAGTCCCAGAATGCGCACGAAGGGCACGCTCTCCAGTTGGCCCCATACGGGCGCGGCGGGCGGCGTGGCCGCGTCCATGTGGCGACGCTCCAAGTCATGGAGGGTTTGGGAGATGTCTATTTGGATGTTGGGTTGGTGGGACATTATCTCGTACTCCTCATACCTTTAAGCGAATCTGCGCATCCGTGGTGTAGTTGTACGCCGCCTGCACCACCAGGTCTCCCTCGGCCCGCACGCCCCACACTGCCACCACGTCGCCCACGGTGATGGCCCCGCTGGGGTCGCCGATCATCTTGACCGAAACCTGGCGGCAGGTGTGAACATCTTGGATGCGCAGGAAGCGCACCGGTACCTCGTTCCGGTCTATGGCAAAGGGAATCCAGGCCAGCGGCGCGGCGATGAGCGCCAGGCCTACCGCCGCCGCCACCTTGCCGCCAATGTTGCCCTTCTTCTCCATCACCGGGGCCGTCACGTCCATCACTTTGCCTTCGAGCTGGGGCGGGCGGTTCCAGGAGCGCAGTTGCACACCGAGGTCGTCGGGTGGTGGGGCCGTCAGCGGAGATGGCCTTGCCCAAGGAGCCGGCAGCGCGGCGGGCTGTGGGCCGACCATAGCGGCCAGTTGCGCCTCGGAGATTGCCCGCGTGCCGCCGCCTGGCCCTCGGAAAATACAGACTATCTGTCCGAACGCCACCTGGTCGTCAGGGTTGAGGGGACAGGAAGCCACGATCTTCCGGCCGTTGACCCAGGTACCGTTGCGGCTGCCCAGGTCGCGCACGGTGTAGACGACACCGTCGGTGCTAATCTCGGCGTGATGGCTGGAGACAGTGTCATCGGGCAGCACGATGTCGCAGTCGGCAGTACGGCCCACGACCGCAACCGGCGCAGAGAGGGTGAAGGCGCGCCCGTCGTTTGTCACAAGCGTAGCCGCAGGCAAGGCAGCGCCGAGAGCTGGAGGGGGCGTGGGCTGTGCCACCTGGGGCAGTTGGGGAATACGCGCCCCGCAGACATTGCAGAACTTGGCGCCGGGGCGAAGTTGATGACCACAGTTGGGACAGTTCTGGGACATTGTCCTACTCCCCGTAAAATACTAGCGTCAATTGACCATAGCGGATGACGTCGCCGCTGCGCACACGGACCGGCTGTCCGGGCAATACCGGCACGTCGTTGAGAAAGGTGCCATTGGTGCTGTGGAGGTCTTCCAGCAGCCACCCCTCGGGACGGTGCAGGAGGCGGGCGTGATGACGCGAGACTCCCGCCAGGTCTCCACCGAGCGGCCCAAGGTCCACGTCAGGTGGCGAGGTGACGTGGGGATCGGCCCGGCCAATGAGCACCTCCTCTCGTGGGGGGATTGGCAACGCTGCTCCCGTACCTGTGGCGACCAGGCGCGGGCCAGCCATAGTCGAGAGACTGTCGAGACGGATCGTGGCGCCGGCCGGCGCGGCAAGCGGTGAGGGAGATACAGGAACCTGCGCTATAGCCCCTGGCAACCGCGCAAGATCGTCCACCAGCGCTTCCATAGTGGGATGGCGGGTCATGGGATCACGGGCCAAGGCCCGCAGGATGACCGCCTCCAGTTGAGGTGTAATGCGCGGGTTGAGGCGACGCGGGGGGAGAGGGGGCTCGCGCAACCGCCGCAACATGATCTCGATAGGGGAATCGGCCTCAAATGGAATGTGACCGGTGAGCAACTCGTAGAGCACGATGCCCAGCCCGTAAACGTCGCTGCGGTGGTCCACGTCCCCACCCGCAGCCTGCTCGGGTGAGAAATAAGCCGGCGTGCCGATGCTGGTACCGGGCCTGGTGATGCCGCGCTGACGGTCTTGCAGTTTCACCAGGCCAAAGTCGGCCAGCAAAGGCCAGTCGGGGCGGGCCAGGAGGACGTTGGCCGGCTTTACGTCGCGGTGGACGATACCCAGGGAGTGAGCATAAGTCAAGGCGCGGCCTATCGGGATAACCAACGTCGCCACGTCCGGCCATGCCATCGGCCCCTCGGTCAGGTGGGCCTTGAGCGCACCGCCGGCCACGTATTCCATCACGATGTAGGCGATGCCTTTCTCCTCACCGTAATCGTAGATGGTGACGATATTGGGATGCCGCAGAGTGGCGATGGCTTTGGCCTCGCGGCGGAAACGGTCCAGGAACCCCTGGTCGCCCATCCCTCCCGTCTTCATCACCTTGAGCGCCACCCAGCGCTCAAGTTGAGGCTGATAGGCACGGTAGACATTCGCCATCGCGCCCCGGCCGATTTCCGACTCGATACGATAGATGCCCAGTGTACGTCCAATCCAATCCATCATTGCACACCTCGCAGAGTTATCGTTAACTGGCCCGCACTGACTTCCACGCACAACTATACTCTTCGACCGCAATTGGCGCAAAATTGGGCGCCAGGCTGTAGCATAGCACCGCAGTGAGGACAAGTCAAGAGTGCCGGAGCCACTGCCACAGACTGACCACAGGCACGGCAGAACTTGGCGCCGGGCCGGATAGGTGCGCCACAATAGGCGCAGACTGGCGTAGAACCTAACCCACCAGCCCCCTTCCCTGACAGAGAAGGGGAAAGTCCTTTAGACACAGGCTGACCACACGCCGGGCAGAAGTGTGCGCCATCTCGCAGCGCCGTCCCACAATTGAAACAGACGGCAGGAGCGGCAGTGGCTGGCTCGCTCATCAACGCCGTCCCGGTGCGCGGCGAGATAGAGGGCATGACCGCCAGGGACGGAGCAATCGGTGGCGACATGACGGCCTCCGGCTCGGCCAATCGTCCTCGTCCGCGCACGCGGTCGTAGAGCCCCGGCAACACCAGCATCACCAGCAACGGCAAAGCCCCCAAGCAAGGCCACAGGTTCAGCGAAGGAGTAAGCGTGCCACCGACGGCGTAACTGCCCACTGCCGTGATCGTTCCTGCCGGCAACTGCACCATCACCTCCACCTGGCGGGTGGTACCGTCGAGCCGAGGTGTGGGTGAGGTGTAGGCCAGCGAATACTCGTCTTGCAAACTGCGGGCCAGTTCAGCATACAGTTGCGCCAAGTCGCTGCTGGATGGCCGCTCGTAATACTGCCCCCCTGTCTCCCGGGCCATTTGCTGCAACACCACTCGCTTCACGTTGGCTCCCAATCCAATGGTGTAGAGGACGACGTTGTGATCTTGGGCGTAGTCCATCACGGTGTCCACAGTGCGGCTGCTGTGTTCGTCCTTTCCGTCGGTCAGCGCCAGCACGACTTTGCGGCCGGAGACGGTGCGCAACATGTCCACCGCTTGATAGACGGCGTCGTAATAGGCCGTGCCGCCATCAGCGGTCAGGCGGCCGATACGTCTCCGCAGGTCGGTACGAGTGCTGATGTCCATCAGTCGCAGGGATCCCAGCACAGTGGTCGTATTGTCGAAAGCGACGACGCCCAGATGGTCGCGCCCGTCCTGCAGGTGATCCAGGAAAGTTAAAGCGGCAGTGATGGCATCTTCCATTTTGCTGTCATCGCTCATACTGCCGCTGTGGTCAATCAGCATCACCGCCGTCACCGGCTGTGCGCCGCCTCCGATGAAGCCGGTGACATTCACCGCAACGTCGTCTTCGGTGATAGAGAAATCGTCCTCGGTCAACCCCAACACTGGCTGCCCGTTGCCATTGAGCGCGGAGAGGTAGACGGTGACGTCGGAGAAGGCGGACTGGTCGTAGTCAAAGTAGGTGATGATGGCTGTGGAGCCATCGGAGGCAGGAGCGGCATGCGGCTGCCGAAAGTCCACACTCATCAGCCCGGCCCACCCCACCGCGCAGACGAACAGCAGAAGCAGGAACATCCAGCGTTTCATGAGGTCGCTCCTTTCTGTTCGCACAAGAAGATAAAGCGCGTTTTGCCCACTTGCAGCCTGTCTTGATGACAGAGGATGTGGCGCTGCACAGGCGCGTATCCTTGGGGCCTACGGAGGAGCACCAGCCCATCGCGTGGCTCAATGGCGAACGTTGGGCCTTCCTGCAAGATAGCCGCGTGGTGGGGCTGCACGTCCGGGTCGCCGGGGATCACGACCGCGCAGCCGGCGACCCGGCCGAGTATCTGCATCTTCTTGCGCGGGTCGAGGGTGATGGTCTGTCCCTCCAATTTGCCACGGGTGAACTTGAGCCAGGCTGTGCGCAGGACCACCTCCACCAGGCCGATCAGACCACCGATGGCGGCCCCCAGGATGACCAGGCCCATCGCGCCACCGACGCCCAGCCCCAGGTCCCGATCATGCGTGACTGTTTGCAAGAAAGCACTCAATCGCTCGCAGGTGCTGCCGCCGATCAGCCCGCCCAGCAACCCGCCGAGTATGCCGTATCCGGTCTTGGCCAACGACCACTGGCTGACGCCTTGAGCGCTGCCCACCAGCAGCCCGAAAAGCGCCCAGCCCAGCGCCCGTGACCAGACACCACCCCCTCCGAGAACGAAGATGACCTCGCTGATAGCGAGTCCCACTGCACCGCCGAACGCGCCAATGATGCCGCCCAGGAACACGCCCTTGAGCAGCCGTCCGAAGGAGTGGCTGGCAAAGAGGCCATCGTAAGCGCCAATGGCTGCGCCGATGGTCACGCCGACCAGTGCGCCGATGAGGGCATCTTTTAACAGCAGCCCGAGGAGACCAGGCAACTGGAGCCAGGTCACAGGTATCGTGAGCGCCCAGCCGGTCAGACCGCCCAGCCCGCCAAGCACGGCGTGGACATAGATGCGGCGAAAGTCAAGAGTCATGGTACATCTCCTCGCTGTTGGTCAGAACGCGGATGTGCAGGGTTGTAACGGCACGTCACTTACAGAACAAACGGCGCTCGGCCAGAAGCACGATCCCTTCCATCAAAAGTCCCCCTCCGGCAGCGGCAAGGAATAGAATCCCAACGTCGTAACTAATTCCCACACGTGTCCAGAGGACAGCGCCACCGATGGTCGCCACGAGCGTGTGGGCGACCAGGGCGCGCCATTGCCGGCGACCGGTGGCTGCGTAAACCAATGGGCCAGCGATGGCGTAGGAGGGCAGGTTGTTCCACAGAAGAGGGATATTGAAAACCAGCGGGCCGAGGAGCCAGGCGGACGCAGCGGCGCCGATCAATAGCGCCGCCAGTAGCGCGACCTGTTGAGACGTGCTCAACTGGCGCGCCAGTTGCCGCGTGAAGGCCACCAACCGTTGGGTCGGGCGGCCGGTGGGGGGAGCGATGCCGATGCTCTCAGATTGCGCCAGCGCCTGAAAGATCAGATCCCCCACGAACCAACCGGCAGCGCCCACTAGCAGCGCCCCCACACTCAGGCCAAGATAGCGCTCAAACGAAAGATAGGAAGCAAAAAGGACGCTCTGCATCGCCAGGACGCCGACGACTGCCATCACCATGGCCGTGGACATCTCTAGCGGCCAGCGCGTATCGCGGGGGATAACGGCAGACACAGAGAGCCGGTGTTTCGAGGAAACGTTGACCTGAAATGGAGCAGCGACGGATTCCACTCTTGCATCGCCTTCCACCCCCAACGCGGACGTCATCGCGCGGGTGTCCTGGACGCGCTGGTTCATGTCGAGCGTCATGGCCCGCAGAATCGCGGATTCCGTCTCCGGTTGCAGGTCAGCCCGCAGGCGGCGCGGGTTGATGAACGAAGATGGCGTCGCCCACCGGTCCATAGCGGAGGGTGGCTCCTGGCCGGTGAGCGCGTGGTACATCGTCGCTCCCAGGCTGTAGAGATCGCTGCGCGGTTCGGTGTGGCGACCGCCCAGGCCATAGTGCTCCGGCGAGGCGTACTCGCGGGTGCCCATGCCACGTATGATGCGTTGGGTTTGAGGGTGGTGTGGGTCCCACAGTTTGACCAGCCCAAAGTCCACCAGCACCGCCCGCCCATCGGGGCGGATGATAATGTTCTGTGGCTTGACGTCGCGGTGGATAATGTGCTGGGCGTGACACGTTGCCAGCGCATCCAGTAACTGGGCGGTCCAGTTCAGCACCTGGGCTTCCGGCAAGGGACCCAGGCGGGCGATGAGCGCGTCCAGGCTCTCTCCCTCGACGAAATCCATCACCAGGTAGGCGTTGCCGCCCCACTCAAAGTGGTTTGTGACACGGGTGAGGCTGGGGTGGACGAGGTTTGCCAGCACCTGGGCCTCGCGTTGGAACTGGGCCCGCAGTTGGGCCAACGTGGCCGGGTCAATGCCCGGCTCGGGCACCAGTTCCTTAAGCGCCACGGGGATATTGAGGTTGAGGTCCCAGGCGCGGTAGACGGCGCCCATACCGCCCTGGCCCAGCAGGCGGGCGATGCGGTAGCGGTTCTGCAGTACACTTCCAGTTTGTAGCATCTTGGTACTCCTAGCGGGTATAGGGTATGGGCGACCAAACAGGCCACGTATCCCTGGCATCATTGTAGGTCACCTGCACGATATTGCCTCCATTTACGTCCATAAGGTAGATTTCATGATCGCCATCACGGTCAGATGCGAAAGCCAGCCGCAGACCGTCGGGCGACCAGGAGGGCCTCCAGTCATCGGCCGGATGATCGGTCAACCTCACCAGACCAGAGCCGTCAACATTCATCACATAAATCTCTCCGTTGCCATCTCGGTAGGAACAGAAAGTAATTCGCCGGCCATCGGGTGACCAGGCGGGAAAGGAATCCTTGGCCGAATGGCGGGTCAGGTTGACCAGGCCGGAGCCATCAGTATTCATAACCCAGATATCCCAATCTCCCGTCCGGTCTGAGATAAAAGCAATGCGCTGACCATCGGGCGACCAGGCTGCTAGCTGGTCGTCGGCCGGATTGTTGGTCAAGTTCACGCTGCTTGAATCGGCAAGGTTGACCACATAAATCTCCCAGTTGCCATCGCGATTAGATTTGAAAGCAACCCGTGAACCATCGGGGGACCAGACAGGGTGATCGTCGTCCTTTGAATGATTCGTCAACCTGGTCACCCCTGAGCCGTCCGCATCCATCACATAGATCTCCCAATTGCCGTCACGGTCGCTATCGAAAGCAATCTGTTTCCCATCGAATGACCAGGCAGGATCACCATCATCGGCCAGGTTGTTGGTCAGATTGACGAGGCCCGAACCGTTCTCGTCAATCATGTAAACTTCCCAATTGCCGTCACGGTATGAATCGAACACTATTGAGTATAACACTGGTGTGGGAGAGGCTGGTATAGTCGTGGGCGGTATCTGTGTCGTCGTGGGTCTAGGTGTGACCGTGGGCCTCGCTGTCGTCGTCGTGGGTGTCTGCCCCTGAGTCGAGGTATTCCGCGTGACGGTGGGCGTGTCTGGCACACTGGTCGGGCCATTTCCCTGGATTGTGGACAAGACAACGCCGATCCCAATCAGGCAGCCGACGAGCAGTGCCACCAGTAGAACAGCGCCCAAGCCCCACGCCCAGACCGGCGGCCCTCCCGCGGATCTGGGAGGAGGCGGAACAGGCGGTGCGCCGCGCAGCGCGTTCGCCATCTCCTGTGCCGTTGAGAAACGCTGCGTGATGGGCAACTCCATCGCTTTGAGCACCACCGCCTCTGTCTGTGGACTCACGTGGGGTGCCACTGTGCGCGGCGACACAAACTGCTCCGGCACCGCCATCCGATCAGTAGCGGACATTGGCGCCTGGCCTGTGAGGACGTGGTACAACATCGCCCCCAGGCTGTAGAGGTCGGAGCGGGGATCGGTATGCCCGGCGATGGCGCTGTACTGCTCTGGCGGGGCGTATTCCGGCGTGCCCATTGCCCGTATCACTGTCTGTGTGCGCGGGTCTCGCGGGTCCCACAACTTTACCAGCCCAAAGTCCACTAGCACTGGCTTGCCCTCCGGGGTAATGATCACGTTCTGCGGTTTCACGTCGCGGTGGATCACACCTCGAGCGTGGCAGTAGGCCAGCGCGTCGAGCAACTGCTGCGCCCAATCCAGCACCCGCGCTTCCGGCTGTGCCCCTTCCTGCTCAATGCGGTCTGCCAGGCTTTCCCCCTCGACAAAGTTCATCACCAGGCACTCGGAGCCGCCCCAGGAAAAGTAATTGGTCACGCGCACCAGGTTGGGGTGGTCGAGGCCGGCCACCACCTGGGCCTCACGCTCGAATTGCTGGCGCAGTTGGGCCAGTGTGTGGGCGCCAGCGTTGGAGTCGGGTGTCATCTCCTTGAGCGCCACGGGGATGTTCAGGTTCACGTCCCAGGCGCGGTAGACGGCGCCCATGCCGCCTTGGCCTAACATTGAGACAATGCGGTAACGGCTATTTACAATCTGACCACCTGTGAGAGACATTGTTTTCACTCCCCTCCGTTGAGATGCGGTGACGTGATGAGAATTGGCACCCCCAGGGGATTCCAGGAGACCAACCATTCTGCGTCGGACGGATGGAGGCGAATGCACCCGTGCGAAGAAGGTTGCACTCCCAGGAACTCTAGCCCTTCATACACCTTCATGCCTTCAGATAGCGTGTAGGGGGCGCTATGAATGTAGATGTTGCCTCCGGCAGTGAAAATGTACCAGGCATTGTCGGACAGGCCGCCATAACCGTAGATGGTGCTCACGTAGTGACCAACGTGCCCGAGAAAGGCAGGCGTGTATAACGATGGCACTCCTGTGCTGACTAGCAGTGTACGAATCTCAACGCCGTCCTCGTAGACACGCAATACCTGTGTATCCTGGTCAACAACCAACGCCTTGCCTGCCAGCGTAGGAGGCTGAATGGTGTCCAGCACTGCTGGCATCGGTGTTGCTCTCGGCGGAGTGGGGGTAGCAGGCTGCATGTCTTCCGTTGCGATACGCGGACGTACTTCCATGTCGGGATACTCCGGGTTAGATCTGCGAAGCATCACCATATCGTCCATCGGCGTCAACAGGTCGTCGGGCACTGGCGTGGAGCAGCGCGTCGGTTTTGCTGTATTCGTGGTTGTAGGAGTGGCCGTGGGAGCGTCTGTAGAAGTCGCTGTGGGGGTCGCCGTTGCCAATCTTGTCGGCGCACTGGAGGAGATCGCAACCGGTATGTCCGTAGTAGCGGTGTCGTCTGTCGGGCACACGTCACTCACGTGGCTGGTGTTACAAGACAGGATAACCATCACAGCAACCGAGATTGCAAGGAGCAGACAGATTGGGGTAAGCAAAGTTGTTTTAACCATTACGGCTGATCACCTATGGTCACAGGTATGCGGAGCATGCTCCCCTCCACAATGAGATTCTCGTCATCTATTCCATTCAAGCGCAAGATTTTCTCCTTCAAACGCAGGGCTGCCTCCATCTCATCTTCGAACTGGAACGCTATTCCCATCACCGTATCGCCAGGTTGCACGGTGTAGTAAATATAACCATCTTCATCAGGCAAAGGCCTATCGGGTTCCAAACTCGCCAGCAATGTGCCCAGAACGTGCTGATGTGTTGCCAGCGTGGTCTCCGCCCTACCGCTGGGGACGGTATCTGGCAGGTCGTAGTTGGGCAACTCTATATCGGCGGCCCAGATACCGTTGAGGTCACACCAGTGAATCAACTCGCCCGTGAAGGTGTACACGCTGGGCCAGGTGG